>JAVYSG010000001.1:0-50064 GCA_038729325.1 Thermoplasmataceae archaeon
GGTTTGTTCGCCCTTTATCTGATGTATATGCTTGTGAGAAGGAAAGACCTCACGGGCAGGCTTTCACTTTATGGAATGCTGGTTGCCGGTGTGCTCATAGAGGTGGTGTATGATTCTGGCTGGGTGACGGATGAGGTGGGTAGGCAACCATGGATCATATACAATGTTATGACCGTGTCCCAGGCCGCAAATACCTCACCTTCAGTAATACCACTGGGCATAGCTATTGTAATATTCTATCTTGTCCTGGTACCATTCACTTTCTATTTTGCGGCAAGGGTGCTGAGACAGGAAAGAATTGAAGAAGAACTTGAAAAAAGCAGGGGGTCAAAATGGTACAGATCATTCATCCCGAAGTAGGGCTCAATCTTGCAATTTTTGCGATGCTGTTTGCAATCCTGTCCACAGAGCTTATGGCTGCTTCCGCCATTCTGTTCAAATACAGGGAAAGTGAACGCAGGGTGTTCAGATACCTTGTACCAATATGGGAGGTTACTGGAACATTCTTTGTATTTTACGTGGTGAACCTTGAGGCACTTATCCCATCAGCCCTGCCCCTGATCGCCTATTCCTTTATCAGCTACATCCTGTTATTCCTGATACTCTATGTCCTGAGGAATGCTTCCATAATATCTGCTGAATACCTGTGGAAAAATCGGAGGATCAACCGGAGGTTTCTTTACAGTCTCTATGCAGTCATAACATTTGTGCTGGGGGCAATGATTCTGATCATTTACACAGCATTCATCAGCGGTAAAGGCATAGATTACTCCAGAATGACATTCAGCCTGTCTGCCTTCGCCTCGTTTCTTCCTGATGATGGCTTTATCATTGGATCTGCAATCCTGCTTTTTGGACTCGGATCCATTTTCTACGGACTCGATGTGAAGCGTTATCTCCCCCCGCTGGTGGTAATATCTGGAATGGTTATTGCAGGCGTCTCATTTATATATCTGGGGAATCTGGTCAGCCCTTACGATCTCAGTGTGCCTGTCATACTTACAGTTCTTGTGCCTTTACTGTGGCTCTTCAGGAGAACAAAAGCAGTTGTGCAGAATAAGATCATTTTTCAGGGTTTGATTGCTGTTTCGGTTTTTTTCCTGGCATATTCGCAGTATCCTTACCTCATGGGAAAGTCCCTGAATATATTGAGTCTGCTCAACAACAATGCAATGCAGACGCAGGTTTTCTACACGACAGTCATAGGTGGGGCAATACTCCTTCTCCTCACACTGATGTACTTCGATGTGGCCTTCAGAAAGGAGGAACGAAACCCGGCTCAACAGTCAGAATCAGCTGACTGATCAGGGTTCTTCTGCCCTGAGAATAATGTGCCTCGGCTTTCCCTTCAGGATATTCTTGCCCTGCTCCGTTGTTTCCCTGAATGGCCTGCTTCCTATGAACTTCCTGAAGGAATCAACACTGTCCCATTCACTGAATATCATGTATTCCCCTGGAGCGGAGACATCCCTGTAAAGCCTGGCGTCCCTTATTCCTGTATCATTTTCCATTAGAAACTTTATGACTCCCCTGAACGTTTCCTCAAACTCCTGTTCCCTGCCACTGATCACTGAATAGAAGAAACCCACATTTATCATAATTTGTAAGCTTCATAAAACATATAGAATTAACTGATCCTTCCCTCCACCTGGCACCTGAGCCCCATATCCACCATTCTTGCTGCCCAGATGTGCGCTCTGCATACAGTGATCGGCAGATCGTTCACAAACAGTGTGGATGTAACAAATGTCTTCTTTTCATATGCAAGTTTCTCGATGGTTGTGATGGGAAACACCGCACTGTCTCTCCTGGATTCGAACACCAGCCTGTCATTGAAAAGAAACAGCCTTCCCTTGATGTCGTTCATGAATGCCAGATCCATCATCACGGGTTCATCGCTGTTCTGCAAGTTTTTCCTCCTCCACTATATTCACCATCTTTCCTGCCCGTTTCACAAGATCGGGTCTCCTTTTTTTCAGGATAACTGCGTATGATATGGCGAACAGGAGATATATGGACGCAACTATCACGGCCTCAGTGACCGGGAAAACTGGAGGCCACACGCTTTCATACAGCACGAAAATGAATATTGCTGTTGCAATGAGCGGCAGTACATAATGTTCAACCGGGTGGAGGATCTTGTGAAGCTTTCCTCTGTGAACTTCCTTCAGACGCCTGAAAAGTGTTATGACAGATGTGTTCAGCAGAATATGGGTTATTATGAGTCCAACAAGTGCTATTGTAGTAAGCAGATCAAAGGTGTTTGACAGGGCCCTGGTGACATATGTCCCGGTTGCAGCTCCTGAGATAAGCTTTATTGGAGATATTCCCATTGAATAGGCGATCAAAAATGCCGCTGCCAGCGACCCAACGCTTGAAAATGTCCCTATGAAGGCCAGTGCTTTGCTGGGAGTAACCCATCTTCTGCTTATGTATGCAAAGAATCTCGGAATTATTCCATCCCTTGCCATGGCAAAATACACCCTGCCTGCGTTAGACTGCATTGCAACCGAATCTGAAAATGCCGAATTGAATGCCACCAGTGCAAGCATGAGCCCTCCGGCTATTCCAGTATACAGGGTTGCCACAATTATCCCTGGAATGTTGCTGGCAGCAAAGGATGTCATGAGGGAGACCCCCCAGCCGACTGTCATGGCATAGGCAACCTCAGTAAGAACTATTCCAACAATGAGCAGACCATACACCAGTGATTTGGTTATGTTTCTGCTGCTCTTCACCTCCTCGCCCAGCGGTGCTGAGCCGCCATACCCTATGAAGCTTGTGAGTCCAAAAATCATGCCAAGTCCCACTCCGGCCGCAGGTCCACCCACTGATGCAAAATTCCCCGAGTAAGAGGGCCATGCACCTGGATTGAACACTGCAAGTGTGTTATCATGGGCCCTGAAAATAATAATGGCAGAGAGAACGGCGAGGAAAGCCACCTCGAAAAATGCTGCAATTCTCACGTACTTCATCTGTGGCCTGATTCCAAGAATTGCCAGGCCTATTGGGAGTACTATAAAGAGGAGTATGAATGGTATCCACACCCATGCTGGAAGGCTGATTTTAAAGAAATATTCAAGAACTCCCGGTAGCACTACACCTGCCACATATACCGGTATGGCTGCAGTGCTGGCAATCTGATACATTACATAGAGCAAGCCTGAGACTATTGCTGGGCGCGGGCCAAAAGCAGTTGATATATATCCATAATAACCGCCGGCACTTGCGTGCCTTCTTGAGAGGTGGTAAAGAGTATTGACCTCAAGAAACATTGTCAGCGTCGCTATAAGAAACGACAGTGGAGTGAGAACGAAAGCAAATGCGGCCGCTGAAGTCATGAATGCAACAGTGTCACAGGCTGGAGCCATTGCAGCTATTTCCTCTGCAATCGCGCCCCACGTTCCGACTGTTCCCTTTCTCAGCCTGCTCTCTGTCTCAAACCCTGTTTCTGATATACTGGCCATTACCGGGCACCTACTGGTCAGAGTGCCTGCTGATCTGGCTTATGTCCCTGTCATCAGATTTAGATGCGGGAACCACCGTGTAAAGCTTCGTGGCAATTTTCATTGAACGGATGTACCCGGCTGCTCCGATTATCACAACTGCAAATATCACAATGAAGAAGCCAATTCCCAGATTGTCCAGATTGTGCACCTTAATGCCAGTTGATATGCCATAATCCATAAGTTCAGGAAAAGCGAGAATTGCTGCACCGGCGACAATGAATGCATAGCCGCCATATGTGAGAACGTATCGGCTGATGCTCTGGGCAACATACTGTATTCCCTTCAATGAGAGCTTCTTTTTTGACTGCATCCATTTTCCAAATCCCATTCCGAAGAGTATCTGCATTGTCATTGTGCCAAGGCCGAACAGCAAGCCCGGGGCAAATCCTATCCATGGAGATGGCATGGAGGGCGCAAGTACTGTGTAAATTATGAGTGCAAATGCCCCAAAGCCAAAGCCTGCAATCACACCATGGACGAATGCCAGCTTCAGTGGCACAGGTTTCATATCATGTATGACCGGATTTGCAGTGTGATGAAGCTCCTCTATGTTCTGTTCCTCCTCATGCTGGTGCAGGTGAAATGCCTTTCCCAGGTAATTCTCTATGAAGTGGAAGTGCGCATACTTTCCCCTTGATGCTATATAAATGCCCGCAGCGGCCATTGCAACTCCCACGAGGATATAGGTCAGACCAAAGGCCATGGCAGTCATAAAAATCCCGGCCAGTGCAAAGTAAGATATCTCTGAAAGCAGCGCACGTTGAATCGTGAATCCTGTTGAAAACATGGCACCTGCCTTGAAACCGCCCCTTGTGCTGTAACTTCCAACGGAGTATGAGAATGTGATTGGCCATGTGTGCTCATCTGGAGTTATTCCATGCACTATGCCCAGCAGATATGAAATGATCAGGGCAGATATGAGGCCGTAATACTCAGGATTCCACAGATTTATGTACATTCATACCACCTCAATGTTCTTTCCGTGAGGACAGGATTTTGGTTTCCCCAGCTGGTTAAATATAGAATCCACCGCACTTTCGTCAATGATGAAATCGAGGTTGCATGAGAGTCTGCAGGCGTCATCCAGATCCACACCGTACCTGGTCATCATGGTCTCTATCACACGATGTGATTCAATTATTCTTGCGTATTCTTCCTTTCCTTCGGGTGACAGAATCAGCATTCCATGTTCCCTCAGAAGCATTCCCTTGGAAACCAGCCTTTTCACAAGATTCAGAGCCGTGGGAGAGGTGATTCCGAGGCGGGTTGCTACCTCAACAAGCCTGAGAGGAAAATCTGAAGCAGTATTTTCTCCGATCAGGACCAGGCAGTCCCTTTCTTTACGCGTTAATGTTATTATGTTTGACATATAATTAGCCAAATACTAATTTCTTTAAAATACTTAAAGATTGTTAAATCATGTATATTCAAAAGCACACTAAAGGGTTTTTTAGAAAGAATACATGATGAATGGATACACATGGTAAAGTTACAATGGCTCGGGCATGCTGCCTGGGTAGTGGATTTCAATAAGACAAGGATGGTAATTGATCCATTCCTTACAGGAAATCCGAAGGCAGCAATGAAGGAAAGCGATCTGAAGGATATCGATTATATACTCGTGACTCACACACATTCTGATCACCTTGGGGATGCATACGCAATATCAAAGAGAACAGGAGCAAAGATAGTTGGGATGTTTGAACTGTCGCTGGGTGGTGAAAAGGAGGGACTGGGAGAGGACCATTTCATTGGAATGAACAAGGGTAGCCAGACCCGGTTTGGAGACGTTTCCATTGGCCTGACTGCTGCTGTACACAGCGGAAATGAATCTGGATTTGTGGTCACGGGAGATGGAAAAACAATATATCATGCTGGCGACACGGCTCTTTTCGGTGACATGAAGTATATTGGAGAGCTTTACAAACCAGACGTTGCCCTTCTTCCAACCGGCGGATTCTACACAATGGGACCCAGGGAAGCTGCTGTGGCGGCCGGATTGATAAAGGCAAAATACACAATACCAATGCATTATGGCACATTTCCAGGAATAGATTCCGACCCTGAGGAGTTCCGGAAGCTTGCAGATAATGTAACCCAGGTAAAGATACTCAAACCCGGCGATGTGTTCCAGATTCCATGATCTGGAATTCAATCACCCCACTTTATATTCGCCGGAATGCGGCTCAGTGTAAAACAAAGCAGTATCAAGTCCCGCCACTTGAATTCCTGCACGGAAAATGGCACAATAATAAGCTGAAACATGTTGCCAGCTTCAGCCCGCTTTAATACTTATCTGACGAAAGAAAGGATTCAGCCCACATGTTAAAAATACCTGCGATATTACCGTGATATGATTGGTGCCATATTGGCTGGCGGTTATGGCAAAAGGCTCAAACCCATAACAGACGAGATTCCTAAAGCACTTGTTCAGATACGTGAAAACTACACCATAATGGACAGGCAGATTTTTGATTTTGCCAACCTTGGCATAAGAGATCTGTATGTCCTTTCAGGGTACCGGGGAGAAAAGATCGAAGAAAGATACGGCTCCGAACACATGGGAATTCAGTTTCATTACATTCGCGAGGACAGGCCGCTTGGCACCCTGTTTTCCATGAGGAATCTGTTGAATGAGAGGTCCGATGAGGACATTTTACTGAGAAATGGGGATACTGTTACTGATCTCAACTTCAAGAGATTTGTAAATTTCTCGCAGACCTCTGATTATGGTATTGTAATGTTCGTGGCAAGGATGCGAAGCCCATTTGGGATAGTGGATACTCTTGGGGACCAGATCACAAAATTCAGGGAAAAACCATACCTTGATCACTATATCAATGCTGGCATATATTACATAAAGAAGAAGGCATTCCCGTATTTCTCCAGAGATTATATGGACCGGGATGTTGAAACAACAGTTTTTCCAATGCTGGCAAATGATAAACTCGCAGGGGCCTTCACAGAGGAAACATTGTGGCTGGGAATAGACAGTGAAAAGGACCTTGACCAGATCAGGAAGGACTACGCAGACCGGGATGATGAACCGTGGGGCTACAGGAAAGACCTGTTTTCAAACGGAAACCTGAAGCTCAGCGAATATTTTGTCAAGGCGGATGAGAAAGTGACAATTCATGCTCCTGAAGGAGCAATAATAAGGATAATCGACGGCATGGGACTTGCAATCAACGAAACTTCCAGAAAATTTGTCTCCCAGGATATCATCCCCTTCACCGGTGACATAACTCTGGAACCGAGATCGAATACACGCCTTGAGTTCATCACAATGTGATTGCTGTTACATTGATCTTTTTCTTACACCGGAACCCCTGTTGCGGGAATGCCAGTTTCTGCCTTGAACTGCCAGTCATCCGTGGAATATGAAAATCCCCATGATCAGTATTTCCATGCATCAGTGAGAAAATAGGCCCCCTTAACCATCCCGGTCTGGTTTATCTCTGCATGCTGAAGTTCGTGGAGGGATTGAATACGAATTTCTTACCTCCAGTTGCAAAATTGAATATATAATTCCAGTAAACATATGGCATATGCTTGCTCTGTAAGAATACGATATTAGTAACCAATTTACATATCAAATAAGAAAACTTAATATGGTTGCAGGAATAAGTGGAAGATCGCATGGCCGTAATGACAAGGGAAATCCTGATCAGTGCTCTTGAAAAGACCTACGGAAAGAAGGGCATGGCCAGGAAGGATGTGGAAGAACTCTGCGATTTCGTTCTTTCATTTTTCGGCTACGAAGACTATGTACTGGACAACGTTCTTTCTGCTCCGGAGAGGGACGTATTCTATAACCTCGAAGAATTTGGATTTCTTGAAACTTTCAGGGAGGAAGTGAACATAATGAAAGGTAGATCCTGGAGAGTTAACCAGTGGAAATTCAAGAAAGATAATATCTACAGGATCGCGAATTCGCAGGAAGAGGAGAAGCGGGAGGAAAATATCTACGACGAGATATTCAGGGAACTTGAAAACTGATTCCTCTTTTTTATGAAGTCCTGAACAGCGAAATTTTTCTGCAATGCAGTTATTCTGCCGGATGCATGATCTGCCATTTTACCAGTTTCATCTGTACGACACATATTACCTGATTGATTTTGGCACCTCCATCAGGAAGTTCAGTTCCGCGCCATACAATGGCGGAATCGGTACCTGCAGATATTATGTGAACAGGACTGTGCCACATGATTTCTGCGAAGACGTGCTGAGTGAGGGCACTCATTTTCTGGAAACACATGCAGTTGAACCCGCACAGACATGTATGAACCTGACCGCCTGTGACGTTCGGAAATTTGCCTTCCGCGAAATAAACAGTGCCCAGTTCCACATCAGCGTATGGGTCACCGCCGGGATAAGCAATGCTCTCAGTATTGGAAGCCATGGCTTTTCCTCGCCCGGGACTGTCAACATAGCCATGCTGACAGATGCACCTCTCATGGATTCTGCGGCAATCAACGGAATACAGGATATGATAGAGGCAAAAGCCCAGGCATTCAACGATCTGAAAGTTCTTGACCCTGTGACAGGAAAAAGGACACCTGGAACTTCAACAGATACAGTATCGCTCTTCATTGCAAATACCGCAGAGGATCTGAATTTTGGTGGTCGCCTGACGGATTTTGGTAAGAACGCATCAGTACTGGTATACGATCTTGTCTCAGAAGCCATCAGGAAATGCAGCCCATGATCAGGGCAAAGTCTGCATTTCACGCGAAAGAGCATTGAACGCAATACAGCGGGACCCGTCAAAGTAGTTGGTGTCCTCAATCCTGACTCCACCCTTCCCGGTAATGTATATCCCGGGTTCAATGGTGAAAACTGAATTCATGATAAGCCTCTGCTGGTTCCCGCTGACAACATATGGATCCTCATGCACTGATATGCCAAGGCCATGCCCCAGCCTGTGTATGAAATACCTCCCATAACCGCCGGATTCTATCACTGACCTGGCTGCTGCATCAAGACTCTCATATGTAGATTCATGGCCTGCAGTGTTTCTGGATTCTTCGTTGGCTTTTCTCACGAGTGCGTAAATCCTCTCAAATTCAGCATCAGGTTTCCCCATGAAGAAGGTTCGTGTTATGTCAGAAGCATATCCCTTGTGGCGCCCTCCGAAATCTATGACAAGCATGTCTCCCGGCTTAACCGGTGTGCTGTCAGGGGTGTGGTGCGGCATGGCTGAGTTGGCCCCCGCGGAAACTATTGTCTGGAATGCCGGACCCTGGAGCCCGTGTTCCACCATCTTGCTGTCAAGTATTCTTGCTATGTCTGTTTCCGTTACTCCTGCCGATATCTCCGGAAGGGTATCCACCAGGGCAGCTTCGGATTTCCTTACGGCTTCACTTATTGTCTGGAGTTCATACTGATCCTTGACCGTTCGCAATGGCACAGTAAAGGCATCCGCAAGGATATCGTCACCTCTTATTGCAGACCTGAGGTTGCCCAGCATAGAGTATGGAAGTGTGCCGCCAATAGCACACTTACCCACTGGAAGGTATGATCCCAGCAATGCATATGGATTCTGATCATCAGTCCACGCCTCGATTTCATCAACCCATGTGCTCTGCTCAGCCTGCTCCTTCATCAGGGACGGACATATCAGTGCTGCCCTGTCAGCGGTAATGACAAGAAGAGTGAGCCTCTCCATGGATTCGGTTTCAAATCCTGTGAAATAGAAAAAATCAGATCCGGGGGGAATGACCATGGACGCGATGCCCTGCTGTTCCATTATTTTCTGTATTTTCGCTATCCGGGAGGCATAAACTGACTTCTGGAAATACACAGACATCACTCAGGCAAAGTAGGAGAGGGAATCCGAATCAAATTTAGAAATGATCCTTATGGATGAACCGGTTCCACCATGCACGGAGAGTAGTTGCGGATACATCTGCCAGAGGTCCCTGCTGCTCATGACTGTGGCCGGGTGATCATTACCGAATGTGCTTCTTGAAACTTTCTCTGTCATGATTCTAGCCTCTCTCTCGTCTATGTAGCCCACGGAATGAAGGTATTCGTGAGTCAGTATCATGTATACAAAGGAGTTGAACTCCAGAGGTGAGCTGGCGATCTTTGCCATCTCATCCACAAGTGCCTCGTTGATCACAATATAATTTCCTCCAACCTGCCAGAAGGCGCCAAGTGTTGGCGGCAACCTGGAAAGTGCGAGTCCCAGACCTGCCCGTTCCCTGCCTGTGACCTTTCTGACGGATCTCTTAACCACACTGAACACCGCATCATAATCCATCGGTGATTCCAGATTCTCGGCCTGGCCTGATACATCACGGATTCCGTGATCCCTGAGATATGAATTGCCGGAAATCGGTCCTTGCGGGGTTCTGGATCCCACAGTGTCAGTATTATCTGATAGAAATCTGAACATTTTCCATTTCTCCAGCGGAAACATTATGAGCGACTATTTACACATTTTTGCTGTAACTGCTACCGCTGCATCATTTCCTGCCAAAAATACCCAGCAGAAGAAATGCTCCAAGGCCCGCAGCAAGGACCGTGACCAGTGTAAGGGGGCTGTCCCTGAAAAGGTGCATAACAGGATGCTTCGCAGGATCGAAATGGTCAACATGTATGGAGTAATGACCAGGAAATTCCACTGCATGCACTCCCCTGTCAGAACCCGGGATGTTGGCCCTCCAGTCCGCTATCTGTCCCTTGGGCTCTCCAACCGATCTTTTAAACAGGCCGCTTTCCTCAGGCCTTGGCGTAATCGACCCGCCAAAGTTTATCTTGGGGACAGTCAGTTTTCCTGTCGCGAGGGCATCAGCGATTACAGTGCTCCAGAATTCATATGAACCGTGGGAGTTCATTTCATGCCTTAATGCAGATGTGATGGAAATAATTTATCTAAAGTTCATGCTGCATAAAATACATCAATGGATTTTCCAGTCCAAACAGTATTTATTGCATGGCACAATATCAGCTGCACCTGATAAATAGGTACAAAGTTGAACCGGGATGAGTAAGGAACAGCCGAATGTTAGATCTGGAAAATTCTCCCTGCTTGTATCAGCACTGATCATAGTTGGAATAACTGTTTCACTCAGAGCCACAAACAACATGATGATCACAACCATGCCCATATTCTCCAAGGACGTCTTTAAATTCAGCAATGTATCGGTGGGCGAATTAACTGCACTCACCTACGCCACTACTTTCCTCACAACCTTACTTCTTAATCCGAGGCTGGAAAGCAATCAGAGAAGGAGGATTTTCATAGCCTCCATTGCCATAATAGACGTTTCACTGGTTCTCCTTTACTTCTCTGATTCCATAAGCATATGGCCCATTGCGGCTCTTTCAGGTGTTGCATTCGGCATGGTTTTTCCGAACCTCATAACATCTGCTTCACTTCATGGTGACCACCGGGCACAGATGAGGCTTCTTGCAATTTATTCCGTAAGCCTGAGCCTGAGTCTTGTGGTTGGGCCGGTTATTGAGACCTTAATTCTGCCTCTGGTGGGATACAGGGGTGTTTTCCTGGCATTTCTGCCCATGGGAGTGATCGGGACCGCAGTATCCCCACTTGTAAGATTTCCACAGGGAGGCGGGGAGAGAAGGGGGAGGAAAACCCTTGGAAACAGGTCACTGCATGCTTCACTCCTATCAATAAGCGTATACAATGTACCATTTGCAGCAATCACTTCTTTCCTCGTCATTTACGCTGAGCAGAACTATCATGTCAGCAGCAGCGTAGCTTATTCTGCATTTATTATATTCTTTGCCTCATCTTTCACCACGCGCCTTCTCCTGGCTGTCAGGCCCGTTGAGGGGCTGAAAATTCCCCTGGTGATTTCATCTGCCATTACAGTTGTTTCCCTTTTGTCAATACCCTTCATCCCTGCTTTTTACACTTTCCTGATCGTCATGGTCTTCATGGGTATTCCCCACGGCAGCATTTTCCCAATTACTACAATGATGATTGCCAGAGGCACAGAACCTGAAGAGAGAAATGCAGCCAACTCCTATTTCATGGCCTATAACAACATACTCTTCATGATCATACCGGTTGTGTTCGGCTACCTGAGTTCACAGATCGGATTCCACGAAGATTTTGTGATTCTTGGCGTAATTTCTGCAGCTTTTATAATAGCGCTGTTGATAATTTACGGCAGGGAGAGGAAGATATTCTACAGGAACTGACCGGCATATTCCCGCTCTTGAAGAGCATTTGAAATGGTTTAATATATTGCAGCGATTCACCATGCTATGCCTGGAACTGTTGCAGATATCATGACACGGGATCCCATAACTTACCACGTTCCCAGTACTGTTGGTGAAGTCATCAAGATACTCATAAAGAATAACATAACCGGGTTGCCGCTGGTGGATCAATCCGGAAAATATGCCGGTGTGATCAGCCGCAGGGATATATTCGAAAATCCTGATGAAAATCAGACTGCAATGGTTATGAGGAGGGCAAAAACTGTAGCCCCTGATACCACAGTGGAGGATGCAGCCCGTGAAATGACAAAGCAGTTCAGAAGGCATCTTGCCGTAGTTGATGATTCCGGAAATGTTGCAGGAATCCTGACTCCACAGAATTTCCTGAGGCTTGTGAGGGAACGCTTCGGGAAGATGAAGGTGAAGGATATAGAGAGAAGCCTGGCAGTTCCGGTGTGGGAAGAATCCCCACTGAGCGTGGTATCTTTCATAATGCGCGTTTCAAAGGCCTATGCGTGCCCGGTCATAGACATTAACGGAGATTTTGTGGGACTTGTTACTGACCGGGACATATTTGACAACATTGATGTGCGATCAAAATTCCAGTTTTCAGAAACAGGAATGGCAGATGATGAGGACCCATGGTCATGGGAAGGAATCAGGAATGTTGTGACATACATGATTGAGAAGAGCAATCTTGAGCTGCCTCACACACCAGTAAAGGAATTCATGATCAAAAAGCCGGTTGTTGCCAACACCACGGATACAATAGAAAACGCGGCAAAAAAGATGGAGACTGGAAACTATAACCAGCTTCCAATAGTTCAGGGCAACGGGCACCTTGCCGGTATGCTCCAGGATATCCAGATACTGAGTGTTTTCCTATGAAGGTATACGACCAGGTTGTTGAACTTGCCAAGAGGAGAGGATTTTTCTGGCCTTCATTTTCCATATATGGCGGTGAATCCGGCCTTTATGACTACGGTCCTCTGGGTGTGCTGCTGCGGGACAATATAGTAAGGATATGGAAGGAGAGTTATATTGCAGATGATGCAATATTCATTGATACCCCGGTCATTGTTCCTGCCACTGTCTTCAGGGCATCAGGGCATCTTGACAAATTTGCAGACCTTGCAACGGAATGCACTAAATGCCACAACAGGCAGAAACTTGAAACAGTCCTTGAGGCGTCCGGCTTCCACAATATCATAAAAACTGTGCCGGAGGCCAACGAATTCCTGGCAAACAATGTGGTGAAATGCGTTGTATGCGGAAACAGAATAACAAGCGCAACAGAGTTCAAACTCATGTTCCGGATGCCATCGCAGGGAAGCACTGGAGATCTTTACCTGAGACCTGAAACTGCACAGGGAATATTTGTCAACTTCAGGCTGCTGAACAATTTCTACAGGAACAGGCTTCCAATGGCAGTGGCCCAGCTTGGGAAAGGATTCAGGAATGAGATCTCTCCACGCCAGAGCCTGATCAGGCTCAAGGAATTCAGCCAGGGGGAGGTCGAGGTATTCGTGGATCCACAGAAAAAGTTCTGGAAGGAGTTCACAGGCAGCCACAGGCTGAATCTTCTGCCAAGGTCGGGGGCTCCGGTTACTGCAGAGGTCACTTCCCCGGATGCGGCATCCTTCATGAGCAGCAATTCCATGGCCTACTTCATTGACAAAACCGCACAGATTCTCAGCAGGGTGGGCATAAGCCTGGAAAATGTAAGGTTCAGGCAGGTGCCTCTGAGCGACCTGGCCCACTATTCATCGGACACGTGGGATGTTGAGGTGCGCATAGATGATGACTGGGTTGAGGTTGTTGGCATTGCAGACAGGAATGACCTGGCAAACCATGAAAAATCAAGCGGAGAAACAATGTCCGTGAAGATTGAAGAGAGGACCATCATGCCATCCATTATAGAGCCTTCCTACGGCATTGACAGGATCTTCATCAGCGTGATGATTCATTCCTTCAGGGTCCGGGAGAACGGCTTCAAGGTCCTGAGCCTGCCGGAATCCATCGCCCCATACCACGCGGCAGTGTTCCCACTGGTTAACAGGGATGGCCTGGACACCCTGGCTGAAAGTTTCTTCGCGAAGCTGAGGGCAAAGGATCCATACGTTATATATGATCAGTCCGGATCAATTGGACGCAGATATGCCAGGCAGGATGAAATCGGCACGCCCTACTGCATAACATTTGACAGCCAGACCCTGCAGGATTCCACAGTTACCATACGGGAAAGAGATTCTGCAAAGCAGGCGAGATTCAGGACAGACGATCTGCTCTCCGCCGGAATAATAGGGAATAAGGCCATTCAGGAGGCCTTCAGGCCTTCCGTACTTCAATAATGCCGGCTGGACAGGATATTTCGGCTTCATGATTTGATTCGTATTCCGAATCGGCTATTGTTTCCTGCCTGTAGCTTGCTTTTCCATCCCTGTCCATGTACCAGTTACTGCAAAGTGCAGTACATATTGCATCGCCCATGCATTTATCTCTCTCAATTGCAACCCGGTATACCGTCATATTTTCACATTTCCCCGGTCCAGCCTGGACAGACATTTCTGAAGAGTGTTAAGGGGGAGCAATGCACATTTTTCCCTGCTCGGGCCCAGAGGCAATCCGATGAGGTCCAGGAGATACTGCGGCTTTATCCGCATGATCTCTTCGACACTTTTCCCCCTTGCCATATCTGTCACCATGGAAGCTGATCCCTGGCTTATGGAGCATCCTCTCCCTATGAACTTTACGTCTTCCACCGTATTTCCCTTCAGCTTCACAAACATCTGGACTGCATCGCCACATACCGGATTGTATTCCAGGAGCTCTGCAGTGGGACTTTCCATCCTGCCATAATTGTGAGGCGACCGGTAATGATCCATGAGTATCTCAGTCTTCTCTTCCACATCAGTCATCTTGAGTACACCTCTGACGTTCTCTTAAGGGACATGAAAAGTTTTCTCACATCTTCCTCTGTATTATAGATATAATATGATGCACGTGTGGTTGCAACCGTGTTGAGTCTGTGTGTCAGAGGCATTGCGCAGTGATGCCCTGACCTCACCGCAATCCCAGATGCGTCCAGAGAGGATGCCACATCGTGTGGATGTATTGCTGTTCCCACGCCTATTCCGTCATCTGCAAGGGCCTGACTGACACCGAATGGAGGTATTTCCCCTATTGAGAAAGAATAAACAGGCCCTCTTATTTCTGTATTTCTGGGACCATATGATAGAAGGCCGGGTATATTTTCTTCCTCCTCCATTTCCAGTGTCAGTTTTATCAGATCACGCCCATGTTTCATTACGTTGTTCATTCCGATAGATCTGAGGTAATCCACTGCTGCGGAAAGACCTATGGCACCGGCGATATCCGGAGTCCCTGCCTCAAACTTCTCAGGAACCTCAGCCCAGGTGGAGTGTTCCCTATAGACCTCGCTGATCATTTCACCCCCTCCCATAAAGGGGTGCATGTTTTCCAGGAGTTCCTTCCTGCCGTAAAGTACTCCAATTCCGGTGGGCCCCAGCATCTTGTGCCCTGAAAATGCCATGAAATCACAGCCGATGGATTCAACATTAACCGGCATGTGAGGCACACTCTGCGCGCCATCAACTATGAATGTGGATCCATTGTCATGCGCCATTTTCCCAAGCTCCCTGACCGGATTGACAGTCCCAAGAACGTTGGACACATGGGTTACAGAAAGAATTCTGGTCCTTGGCGAGATCTTGCTCTGAAGATCGTCCATATCCAGCGTTCCATCTGGCCTGATGTCAGCATAGACCAGTTTGATACCTTTCTCCTGAAGAAACTGCCATGGCACTATGTTTGAGTGGTGTTCCATTATTGTAATCAGGATTTCGTCCCCCATGGACAGTTCCCTGCCAAGCGTATATGATAGAAGATTAAGGGCCTCGGTGGCGTTCCTTACAAAGACTATCTGCCCTGGATCCCGTGACCCGATAAAATCCGAGACATTTTCCCGGGACCTGTTATACATCTCAGTAGCTTCCTCACTGAGTCTGTATATGCCCCTATGCACATTGCTGTTGTGGTAAAGATAAAAATCCGATATTGCGTTTATGACAGACAGCGGCTTCTGACTTGTTGCTGCGCTGTCGAGGTAGGTATAGCCGCTACCCAGATTGTGAAAAATAGGGAAATCTTCCTTAATCCGTTCCCAGGAAGGCATCGGCACCAAGTCCCTCTGCATATTCGTCTACTTTCTTAATCATTTCCTGATCTCCACCCCTTTCTATGATGGATTCAACAAAACCTGCAGTGATCATACGCTTGGCCTGGGCTTCACCTATGCCACGGGACCTGAGATAGAAGACCTGTTCCTCATCCACATCGCTTATGGAGGAAGCATGCTTTGACCTTGTGTTTGCGTTCTTGATCATGAGCCCTGGTTTGCTGTTTGCATACCCATCCCTGGAGAGCAGCAGGATCCTTGAATCATAGAAACCGGTTGAGTTTCTGGCCACCTCCTCAAGGTCGATGTTTCCCCTGTGGATTGTGGAACTCTTTCCAGTAACAACTCCCCTGACCTGAATGTCCGATGACGATGCAGTTCCGACCTGGAAACTGCTGTCCCTGATATCCATCTTCTGCACGCCACTGCTGAAATTAACGCCGTAAACCCTGAAATCTGATGATTCACCCATCTGCATGGACTCATCAGTGAATATAACACGGGAAGCACCATGATTTACGTGGAATAACTGGAATCCTGCATATTTATCCAGATATTCTCTAATGTAGGTCAGATCCGTTGCTGTGTTTTCTTTGTCCTGAAGGTAACTGTACTGCATCCTGCTGTTCTCCCCGATGTGGCAGTAGATGTTCTGGCCCTGAATACCATCGCCTCTGCCCTGTGACGTGTGAATATCGGTTATCTTCACGCTGCAGTCCTTTCCGCAGATTATTACTGATTTCTTTGAATATGACTCCCTGGAATCTGAAATCTGATGAATTTTCAGTGATATATCTGTCCTGTCTGGAATATATATGAAGAGGCCATTTCTCCACGCTGCATTGATGAGGTGCTCTGCCCTGTCCCTGCCAAAATTTGAATAGACATATTCCTCCACGAGGGTGTGGTGATCTCGAATTGCAGTGGCCATGTCTGTTATGATCACTCCAGGTTTTTCCGTTGCAGGTGAGTTTGCAAGGCTGTCGTTGAACATAACAATCTGGGCTGTGTCTTCTACATCTGCAGCAGGAGTCCCGTTCACCGGCTCTGAATAAATCATCCGCTCAAGGTCGTTGTCCGCGATTTCCACATAATCCTTCACAGTTGGGCTTTCCTTGTAGCTCCGGACCGGTGCCTTCAGAAATTCAAGGAAAGAATCCCGCCTGTATTCGTAGGCTGGATCGTTCAGCCTGTTTCTGAGCAATTCAGGATAATTTTCCATGGAAGATCATCCTACTGCGCCAAGCTTGTTCATTTCAAGCTTGATGAGCCTGTTCATCTCAACAGCAAATTCCATTGGGATTTCCTTCATCACATCATCAAGAAAACCCAGAACTATCATTGAGCTGGCCTCATCTTCACTGAGTCCCCTCGACCTGAGATAGGTCAGTTCGTCTGTCCCGATCCTGCCCACTGTGGCTTCATGGCCGAATGTGGCTGTGGGTTCGTATATCTCATCGTGAGGGAAAGTGAAGCTCTGAGATTCATCATTTATGAGCAGCGCATCACACTGGACATGGCTTTTGGAATGAACTGCGCCCTTGTTCATCCTCAGCAGGCCGCGGTATATAGCTTTCCCGTCTTCTATACTTATGCTCTTTGCCACAATCCTTGAACTGGTATATGGTGCCAGGTGAAGAGCCTTGGCCCCGGTATCCTTGATTGTGCCCGGACCAGCCAGCGATACATTGAGATTATGCGCTGAAGCATGAGGGCCCCTCAGGTATGAAGATGGGTAAAGCATCGTTACCTTGGATCCAAGCGAGCCCCCAACCCATTCCATCTGGCCGTTCTCCTCAACCCATGCCCTCTTTGTTGGCATGTTGTAAACGCTCTTGGACCAGTTCTGCACACTTGTATACCTTGCGTGAGCGTTCTTCTCCACATATATTTCTACAATTGCACTGTGCAGTGAATTTTTCTCATATCTCGGGGCTGTGCAGCCTTCAATGTAGTGAACGCTTGACCCCTCATCTGCAACGACAATTGTGTGCTCGAACTGCCCCGTCTGCTCACCGTTCATCCTGAAATATGTCTGCAGGGGCATGTCTATCCGTACACCTTTCGGAACGTAGAGGAATGAACCACCGCTCCATACAGCTCCATTAAGTGCTGCAAACTTGTTGTCAGTGGGTGGGACTGCCCTGCAGAAATAATCCTTCACAAGGTCAGGGTGGGTCTTGAGTGCAAGGTCAAGATCCATGAACAGGACGCCTTTGTCCTCCCATACCTTCCTGAGGTTATGATATACCCCCTCGCTATCGTACTGTGCAACTGAACCTGCAAGGTACTTCTGCTCCATCTCAGGGACACCCAGCTTATTGAACGTGTCCTTGATCTGGTCTGGAACTTCCTCCCAGTTGTTTGTTTTTACCTCATCCGGACGTGTATAATATTTCGTGTTTTCCCAGTCTATGCCTGAAAGGTCAGGTCCCCACACAGGAACAGGCTTGCTCTGGAAGATCTCAAGTGCCTTCAGCCTGAATCTTCTCATCCAGTCAGGTTCCTTCTTTATCTCTGATATCTCCTCCACAATCTTCCTGTTCAGGCCAGCACCTGTGGAGTATACAGGCTGCAGGTTGTCGTGAAATTCCCAATCCTCTTTTCTGACATTTGACTTCTTGAGATCCTCAAGAAGTTTTTCCATTTCCTCTTCCTTGCTGTATTCTGTTTCCATATAAATTCACCTCACGCAGTATTTTTTATCCAGTCGTACCCTTCTTCCTCAATCCTGAGCGACAGACTGTTGTTTCCATCCATGACAATCTTTCCATCCTTTAGAATATGCACGAATTCAGGCTCTATGTCCTTCAGTATTCTCTGGTAATGGGTAATGATGAGGAAGCCCACTTCCTGACTGTAGTATTCCCTTATCTCTTCTGCAACCAGCTTGAGAGCATCCACATCCAGGCCAGAATCAATTTCATCCAGAATAACGATTTTCGGCCTCAGGATCATCATCTGCAGAATTTCAAACCTCTTTCTCTCTCCGCCGGAAAAGCCGTCATTAACCGACCTTGACATGAAAGATTCGTCCAGGCCAACTTTCTTCATGTGCAGCTTCATTCTGTCATAGAACTCTGAAAGTTTTGCTGTGTCCTCAGGATGAACCTGCTTGTATGCAGCCCTCATGAATGCTGATAACTTTACGCCAACGACTGCAACCGGACTCTGGAACGCCAGAAACAGACCTGCCCTTGCCCTCTCTTCGGGAGTTTTGCCTGTAAGATCCTTTCCATCAAGCATGATGGAACCGCCGTTTATCACATAATTGGGATGCCCTATTAGCACGTTTCCCAGTGTGCTTTTTCCGGCCCCGTTAGGGCCCATTAAAGCATGTATCTCCCCACCTTTGACTGTAAGATTCACTCCCTTCAGTATCTGTTTGCCCTCCACTGAGGCACTGAGATTGTTTATGATCAATTCTGGCAAATGTTGCACCTTCTGAATGCATATGAGTAAATTGTATTTAAACACTTTCTTATGTCTAAATTGACTAAAATATATATAGCGGTCGTGCATGGCTAGTTGTTGAAGATGGATGAAACCGTTGAGACCATGGGTGATCTGTCCTCGCTTCTGGGGCAGATGAAGGGCAATATAATCCAGGAACTGAGTTATTCGGAAAGAAGCATGGATGATCTTGCCCATCTGCTTGGCATTAACAAAAATGCCGTGAAGGAGCACATGGAATCTCTGGAAAAGAAAGGCTATGTCCAGCCATTTTTCAGAGGAGGCGGGGCAGGTAGGCCAAAAAAATTCTACAGGCTCACAGAAAAGGGAATGGGACTCCTGCCAAAAAGATACATTTCTTTTGCAACCATGCTCGTGGAGGAGCTTGAAACAGAATTTGGAAGAGAAAAGGTAAATTTCATTCTTGGCAAGGTTGCGGACAAGATAGTTGGAGAATCCGGCTGGAAAAGGCCTTCAGGTGTTCCAGAATCGAGGGAGGATAAACTGAAGAGGCTTCAGGATTTCGTCGGAACTCTTAACAAGCTCGGCTATTATGCAAGGCTTGAAGTTACGGATGATGTTGTGAGAATAATAAGGCACAACTGCATATTCTATGAACTTGCAAAGAACAACAGCAGGATCATATGCACGGCCCTTGGATCAGATATAATAAAAAATTCCATCAACCAGGACTTCAGGATCAGAGAGAAATTCTCTGATGGGGATAATAAATGCGTGGTTGAGGTGAGCCTCACAGACCAGGCTGGTTCCTGATATGCATTTCCTTCAGGTTTTTGATCATATCCTCTGTCATGGCATCAATGTCATAAGCTGGTGAGAATCCCCAGTCTATTTTTGCATCGGTAGAATCCAGGCTCCTTGGCCATGTTTCTGCTATGGTCTGCCTGTAGTCGGGCCTGTATGTGACCCTGAACTCTGGTATCACTTTCCTGATTGCCGATGCAAGCGTACCGGGATCGAAGCTGAATGCAGATATGTTGTAGTCGATTGTATACCTAAGTTTTCCCTCATCAGCAGAATAAAGTTTCATCAGCGAATCAAGTGCATCAGGCATGTACATCATGGGGAGCGCTGCATCTTCCTTCAGGTAGCATTCATAACTTTTCCCGGCGACTGCATGATAATACATGTCCACAGCGTAATCGGTTGTACCTGCAGACGGTGGAGTCTTGTAGCTGACAATCCCGGGATAACGTACACCCCTGACGTCCAGCCCGAATTTGTTGCGGAAATAAGCTGCCAGGAGCTCAGCATTGACCTTGGTTACCCCATACATTGTTGTGGGTCTCGTAACTGTAACTACAGGAACATTGTCACGTGGCGTATCCTTCCCGAAAACACCTATTGTGCTTGGTATCATCACACGATTAACGCCTGCCTTAATTGCGGAATCAAGCACGTTGAACGTCCCTACGCTGTTGACCATGAATGCCAGTTCCGGATTTCTTTCACCCAGTGCAGAGAGGATCCCTGCCATGTGAAAAACATCAGTCACAGACCGATCCTTCATGGTTGAAGTCACCATTTCCCTGTCTGTTACATCCAGAGTAATATATTCAATGTCATGAAAAATATCTGAATCCTGTGGTTTAACGTCGCTTGCTATAACCCGTGACGACCCAAATTTCTTAACAAGCAGGGGAACAAGTTCTGTACCTATCTGACCCAGGGATCCGGTCACCAGGATAGTGCCCATGCCTGGGAAATGCCATGGTGCTCATAAATTCTTGCGATTTATGTGTCATGCATTTTAGAATCAGTGTTTTTCTTTTCATGAGAAGGTGGGCATGCCATGTGGAAACATACTGTTATCCTCTCTGGTATGAAATCCTCATCAACATCGATCAGTATTAAATACAGAATAATAGTACCAATGCGATCAACATGGAACCGGTCATAACGGACAGCAGGATTGACCTGCCAGATTTCATGGCTGATTCGAACCCGGACAACAGAAGCGCAGTCTTCTCACTTGTCAAGGCAACCCAGTTCTCAGGTTTTCCTGATGTCAGGGGGATATATTATGAGACTGATCAGGATACGGCCCTGAGGGTTCTTAAGCGAATAAGATCAGACGCCATGGACAGATTTCCGGTAAGCGACATATCCGTCATCCTCAGAACCGGAAACATATCCATAGGCGATTATGTCTCAATAGTCATGGCCTGGGGAAGGAGAAGCGAGGATACATTTTCTGCATGTAAATTTGTGGCGGAGGAAATTGCCAGCGAAGTCCCCATGTGGAAATACGAGGTCAGGAAAAAAGAGACCGTACATTATGGCCTCGATATGAAGTGATCCTGACTCCGGGTACTGCAAAAAGTGCAAGGCGCAAATAGTACATTAACCAGTATACGAATTGATAAGGTTATACCTATTTAATAGTAGAAGAAAATCTCATATTATGATAATCCGGAACAAGTTCACCGATTCACGTTTCTACGAGGTCAGGGAGACCAGTCTTCCTGAATCCCGGGAGATGATACATCACAGTGTGAATGCATATCACAGCCTTGAGGAATATCCTGGTTTCAAGCTTCAGGAAAATCTCATTCAGGCAGCAGATATCATATCCCGAGAGGGATCTGCGCTGGCTGAAATGCTTGCCCAGGAAACTGGAAAACCTGTGAAAATCGCCATGGACGAGGTGTTGCGATCACAGGAGGCTTTCAGGACGGCTGCATCTGAAATTCTGAAATCAAACGGCGAAACAAGAAGGCTGGATACCACTCACTCCGGAATGAACAGGATAACGTACTCTGCACCTGTCCCGCTTGGTCCCATGCTGTATATTGCTTCATACTTCAGCCCTTTATTTTCAACTGCAATCCGAGTTGCATCGGCCCTGGCGGTGAGGAACAGCGTCGTAGTAAAGCCCTCTACCCTCACACCGGCAACAACCGACAGGCTTCAGAAAATCATTTCGGAGGCGGGATTCCCTGCCAATTCAATGCAGGTCGCCAGGACATCCGGATTTGGAAATGTCACAAAATTCCTTGTAGAATCACACGAGATGAAGATTCTGAATTTTTCAGGAAAATGGGAAACGGCAACGAGGATAGCGGGGATAGGCGGACTGAAGAAATACATTATGGAAATATTCGGGAACTTCCCGGCAATTGTGTGGGACGATGCAGATCTTGACATGGCTGCAGAACAGATTGCAAGGTCTGCCTTTGTGACTTCCACCTACACCGGCCATCATCTCCAGAGGATACTTGTCCATCAGGATTCCTATGATTATCTGAAAAACAGGCTCATGGAAATCATATCGCATTTCAGGGTCGGAGATCCAATGGACCCTGCAACAGACGTTGGTCCCATGATATCAATTGAGGAGGCAAAATCTGCTGAGGATTTTGTCTCGGTTGCCAGATCACTGGGCGGTAACATACTGTCTGGCGGCACCAGAACAGATTCCATAATGATGCCAACACTCATTGAAAATATTGACACCACGTCGTACATATGGAACAATGATGTCCCGGGCCCGGTCACCATGATTGCGCCTGTATCATCTGTGTCTCAGGCAATAAAGATTGCAAATGATGCTCCAACCGGAATAAGTGCCAGCATATTCACATCTGATATGAACACTGCATTCTTTGCATCCGAGAAGCTGGCCTTCCCAACCCTGATAATAAATGACTTCCCGGATTATCTCCCGGATTCAATTCCAATCTCTGGATCAGGGAAGAACTGGACATACAGGCATGGTGTAAGATATCTGATGGATGAGATTTCCGGAGTGAGGGAAACTGTTATTAAAAGATAGGAGGATTACTTCAGAGGCCTCATCCTCTTTATTACTTCAGAAGAGAATTCACTGCACTTGAGTGCCTTTATATTGAGTACCCTTGCCAGGTCCTGGGTCACTTTCTGTTCCTTATAGGCAGACATTATGGCACTTTCCAGAATGTCGGCAGCCTCATTCCATCCAAGGTGACGCAGCATCATTTCCCCTGATAACATCAGGGAAGTTGGGTTGGCAACGTCCATTCCGGCATACTTCGGGGCAGTACCGTGCACTGCTTCGAATATTGCATAAACATCCCCGACATTTCCGCCCGGGGCAAGGCCAAGTCCACCAACCTGGGCGGCAAGGGCATCCGAGAGGTAGTCTCCATTGAGATTTGTTGTTGCTATGACATCGTAGTCCTCTGTCCTTGTGAGAACCTGCTGGAACATGTTGTCTGTTATCCTGTCCTTCACAACTATCCTGGAGGGAAAAGCTTCCGGCTGCTTCAGATATTCCTCCTCTGTGACCGTTTTGTCCCCGAATTCCGTTCTTGCGACCTCATAACCCCAGTCCTTGAATGCGCCCTCGGTGTACTTCATAATGTTTCCTTTATGAACGAGGGTAACGCTCTTCCTCCTGTTCTGTACTGCGTATTCCAGTGCCTTCCTGACCAGTCTTGCCGATCTGAACCTGCTGATGGGCTTTATTCCAATCCCGGTGTCATCCGTAAGATTTACCGAGAAATTTTCCGAGAGAAATTTTCTCAGCATTGTAGCTTCAGGTGAATCATATTTCCATTCTATCCCCATATACAGATCCTCAGTGTTTTCCCTGAATACAACCATATTCATCTTTTCAGGATTTTTCACCGGGGACGGAACACCCGGAAAGAACTTAACAGGTCGTATATTGGCATACAGGTCAAAATACTGCCTCAGCGTAACATTCAGACTCCTGAAACCCTGGCCAATTGGTGTTGTAAGCGGTCCCTTTATGGATACCACGCATTTTTTCAGGAGATCAAGTGATTCCTGAGGAAGATGCTTCCCTGTGGTCTCCATGGCCTCTTCACCGGCCAGTACCTTCTCCCAGACTATGTTTCTCTTTCCACCGTATGCAATTTCGAGTGATGCATTGATTGCCGCTATTGATGCTTTTGTAATGTCCGGGCCAATTCCATCGCCTTCAATGTAACCTATTGTAGGATTGCTGGGGATTTCCATTCCCTTTCCTTCTATAACCTTAATGTACACCATCTGTTATCTCTGTGGAATTCATTATTCACTCTTATATTTTCAGGCATGGATCAATACCCGTTATAAGAAAATACTAACTATTCATGATAACCGCTTCATTGCTAAATCCCTGTGAATCATCACTCAGCAATTGAAGAAGTCCAGGAAATTCCCGCTTTTTATCGCTCAGGCTCGGGGCATTAAACCTCACATTGTTTTAGCAGAGAAAACCTGCACTGCAGAACCTTCGTGTTGAAGTATCACGAAGTCTTATTAGGCAAGAAACAATGATTTGGAAGTGGACTTCAACAGAGTTTTCAGGCTGCACACGGTATCAGATAAATTCTCAGGAAATCAGGCAGGAAATCCGTTATGGAGGTTTCTGAAATGATAGCTGCTGTTCTCGGGCTGCAATTTGGAGACGAGGGCAAGGGAAAGATCACCGACTTCCTCAGCGGGAGATTCCAGGTTTCGGTCAGATTCAATGGCGGCGGGAATGCCGGTCACACTGTGGTCGCCAATGGGAAAACCTACAAATTTCACCTGATACCTTCAGGGTCTCTCAGATGTGAAACTGTCATCCTTGGGAACGGCATGGTGATTGACCCCCATGGCCTGGCCGAGGAAATGGATAAGCTGACAGCTTCTGGCTGTTCCTCACGCATTCTCATAAGCAAGATGGCACATGTCGTAACACCAATGCACAAGATACTTGACACAAAAGAGGAGGGTGTAAGATCAAAGCTTAGCATTGGTACAACTGCACAGGGAATAGGACCAACCTACGAGGACAAATACGCAAGAACCGGCATAAGAATGGTTGATCTCCTGAGCCCTGAAATCCTCAGAGAGAAAGTGGAGACCATATACAGGATGAAGGAAAGCCTGCTTGGCAGCACTGAATTCAGCAACAAGAAGAACAGAGAAGCCATGGTGGATGAAT
This sequence comes from Thermoplasmataceae archaeon, assembly GCA_038729325.1. GTDB lineage: Archaea > Thermoplasmatota > Thermoplasmata > Thermoplasmatales > Thermoplasmataceae > UBA509. Next base: position 25,295 of record JAVYSG010000001.1, read on the forward strand.
TGTACAGAGTAGGCCAGAAGCTCACGCCATTTCTTGAATATACTGAGCTTGAAATTTTCAGGCAGTACCGGAATGGCAAGAGCATACTGTTTGAAGGAGCACAGGGAACAATGCTTGACATAGACTTCGGGATGTACCCGTTCGTAACGTCTTCCAATGCACTTGCCGGGGCGCTTTCCCTTGGCGCAGGATTTCCGTTCCGGAAAGTGAATTATGTCATTGGCGTGGCTAAAGCCTACATGTCAAGAGTTGGCTCGGGGCCTTTTCCCACGGAACTTGAGGAGACACAGGCTGCCAGACTCAGGGATCTGGGCCACGAGTTTGGTACTACAACTGGAAGGCCAAGACGTGTGGGCTGGCTTGATATTCCCATGCTCAGATATTCCATTATGATGAATGACGTTGATGCGCTTGCTGTCACAAGACTTGACACGCTTGGGCAGATGGATAAGATCAGAATCTGCACTGCATACAGAAAAGGTGGACAGGAAATTGACTACATACCCAGAAGTTCCGCTGAGTTTTCTGGAGTGGAGATGGATTACATAGATATGGAACCCTGGGGAAAGCTTGACCAGCCGGATAACGGGTACACTTTCAATGCCCTTCCAGCAGCGCTGAGAAGGTATGTTGAGAAAATAGAGGAACTCCTGGAAATACCGGTTGACATAATATCACTTGGGGAAGGCCGTGAAAATACCATAGTGCGGGAGACTTCTGTGCTCAATAATCAAGAACCAGGTACACAGGAGCATGGTCAGATCCTTTGACATCCTGCATTATGCCGGCATCCTTCACTCTGGATTTTATGTCAGCGGATACAACGAAATAATCTATCCTCCATCCTATATTTCTTGATCTTGCATTGTGCATATACGACCACCACGAATAATGTCCCGGTTCGCTGTTGAACATCCTGAAGGTGTCGATGTAACCGTCATCCAGGAACTCTGTCATCCATTCTCTCTCCTCCTTTGTAAAACCTGCATTATGCTCATTGCTTTTGGGATTTGCAATATCTATCTCCTTGTGGGCAACATTGAAGTCACCTGTTATGATAACGGGTTTCTTTTCTCTCAGCCCATTGCAGAACCTGTGGAACTCAGAGTTGAACGCAAGCTTATAATCAAGCCTTGTAAGTCCGCGCTGCGAGTTTGGAAAATAAACATTCAGAAAATAAAAATTGTCCAGCTCCAGTCCCATTATCCTGCCTTCATTATCAAACTCAGGATTTCCGATCCCGCGAATGGGTATGGCAGGATGTATCCTTGAGAGTGTGAGAGTGCCGCTGTAGCCTTTTTTCTCGGCTGAATTGAGATATGCAGTATATCCGTCGGGTGACAGCTCTGCGGGTATCTGCCCCTGTGAGATCTTGACCTCCTGCATGGCCATTATGTCAGGAGATTCTTTCCGTATGAAGTCCGGGAGACCGGATTTCATTGCTGCCCTGAGGCCATTCACGTTCCATGATATCAGTTTGATTGACATTGGAAGTGTATCAGTGCGGAACGTTAAAAACATTTACCGCCTCTGTTAAAAATCTGGCAGGGTACACTGCAAAGGAGTTGCGGCGACGCCCCATTATACCACCGGCAGCTGATTGTTATCAATAATTTACCGGAAATTTATGCCAAATCTACCTGGGAAAAAGCGCAGCTGTGAACAATGACACATGGAACAGGAACGCATGCGGATTGAGCATCCATGGGAATTTGAGCACACACCATCCAACTGAATGACAGAATCGATCCAACATTTCCTCGGTCCATAATTCAGGCTGGTACTCACGTTTACATTTCTGAAATATCGAATCAAAAGACTTAATCAAATTAAAGTGATATTGCCAGTATGACTGTTGAGAAAGAATTTGATGCTCCGAGAAAAATTGAACATGTGATACACGCTCCACATGGGAGTGAACTCCATACCAGAGGCTGGGGGCAGGAGGCTGCCATGAGGCTTCTGATGAATAACCTCGACCCGGATGTGGCCATGGACCCTGACAACCTGATAGTTTACGGAGGCAAGGGGAAAGCTGCCAGAAGCTGGGAAGCCTTCAATGAGATCATAAGCATGCTGAAGGAACTTTACAATGATGAGACACTCCTTATACAGTCCGGAAAACCTGTTGGTGCATTCAAGACCTCAAAATGGGCGCCCCGCGTTCTCATAGCAAACGCACAGATCGTCCCCCGGTGGGCTACAGACGACGTATTCTGGGATCTGGAGCGCAGAGGCCTGACCATGTTCGGTCAGATGACCGCAGGAAGCTGGATTTATATTGGATCGCAGGGAGTTCTTCAGGGAACTTATGAAACACTGGCTGCCATTGCAAGGAAGGATTTTAATTCCAGAGATCTGCGTGGAAAGTGGTTTCTCACCGCTGGTCTTGGAGAAATGGGCGGGGCACAGCCTCTTGCAATAACCATGAACAATGGTGTTGGCATAGTTGTTGAGGTAAATCCTGAGAAGATCCACAGAAGAATTAAAGGAAAATATCTCGACACATGGACGGACAGCCTTGAGGAGGCGCTGAAGATGAAGGATGAAGCAGTCCAGGCTGGAAAACCTCTTTCCATAGGACTTCTGGGGAATGCTGCTACAGTTTATTCTCAGCTCATGTCCATGAAGGTTGTGCCTGATGTGGTATCTGATCAGACAGCTGCCCATGACCTCAACCTTGGATACATTCCAGAAGGTTACACTGTTGAATCTGCTGCAGATTTCCGGGATCACGATCCTGATGGTTACCGCAGAGCAGTATATGCCTCCATTGTGAAAGAAACAGGCGCGATGCTATGGTTCAAGCAGAATGGATCAAAGGTGTTTGACTATGGCAACAATCTGAGGACTCGGGCCAGGGAAGGCGGACTGAAGAACGCATTCGACATACAGGGCTATGTTCCAGCCTACATAAGGGATCTGTTTGCCGTAGGCTCCGGCCCGTTCCGCTGGGTTGCCCTCTCCGGTGATCCTGAGGATATTTACAGGATTGATGAAGCCATAATTGAAAATTTCAGTTATGACGAACATCTGGTAAACTGGATTAAACTTGCCCGGGAAAAGGTTAAATTTCAGGGACTGCCGGCAAGGATATGTTATGCCGGTTATGGAATGAGGGAGAAACTTGGCCTTATGATGAATGAAATGGTGCGCAAGAAGATCGTGTCTGCACCCATAGCCATAGGCAGAGACCATCATGACACGGGATCTGTGGCATCACCATTCAGGGAAACAGAAGGTATGAAGGATGGAAGTGATGCAATTGCTGACTGGCCCATTTTGAATGCCCTGCTAAATGCATCTTCTGGGGCCACTTGGGTGTCCGTGCACCATGGTGGCGGAACAGGGATTGGCAATTCAATCCATGCCGGATTTGTCCTTGTGGTGGACGGTACTGCGGAAGCGGATGAGAAGGTTTCAAGAGTGCTGAATGCTGATCCCGGCATAGGCGTAATAAGGCATGCAGATGCCGGATATTCCAGTTCCAGGGATCTCATCAGGTCAGGGGTAAGGTTCAAGGTACCCCTGGATGAATATTAAATCTCCAACCCCCTTATTCTTCATGGAATCCAGAAAATTGTTCTGCGGGTTTAATCTGATTGTCGTATATCCTGGACGGAAATCCCATTTCATATTTGGAAAGAGAAAATTTCATTGAATGACCGGCAAAACCACAACGCAGCTCCGGATTTTTATGGATCAATGGGAGTTTGGAGCGGAAATAAAATTTATTATTGTGGAATATATAATTATCCTTTCCATATGCCTATACCGAAACCTATCACAAAGAGAACTATGGAGAATGTAACACCGACTGTTCCGAAATTGAGCTGGTTGAAGAATGTTGAAAGGGATGAATATATCTGCGAAGTTGGAATGCTTGGAATGAATGTAAGCCCAAGAAATGAGGCCAGGATAAACGCCACTACTATAAGGACCACAGATATCAGGGCTTTTTTTATGGCAAGCCCGAACAGCAACCCATCTAAAAATCCCAGCAAAATGGTTATATATATAGCATAAGGCTCCAGGCCGGCTGGATAGATTAGAGATGTCATAGAGATTAACCTGTCTGCCTTATCCCAAGTATTATATATAAATCTTGTCAGACATCTTAACTTTGTTCAAATGTCTGCTTCCTCATGTTTCATTGCAATTTTAGACCGGTTTATCGCTTATAGGGATGGGTTTCTGAGCCATTGCCAGCCCATGCAACCTGAATTGTACCCCACTGTGCCGCATTGAATTTCAGGAATTTTAAGATGATGAATCAGCTCAGCTTCAGTAATCCGTCCGGAAGCTTAGCTCCTTCACAGGTAAATCCACTAGCCTGCGGCTTGTTCTGGTGCATGGGTATCAATTCTCCCGGCAATCAGCAGGAACGAAAGAATGAACGCAGCAGCAACAAGTGTGGATGTTATGACAACTCCGTAAACAGGAGAGGCAAGGAAGAAAACGCCGAAAAATGTTGGTATCAGAGCTACTCCCAGATTAGTGGCAACACTGTACATGGATGTTGAGAATCCGGCCCTGGCAGGATCTTCCACATACCTTGTTGTCGACGTCATTGCCATGGACCAGAAGGCATTCCCGAAGAAACCGAACATGAAGAAAGCTGCAAGCAATACATTGAAATTGGAGGTGAATGCAAGAAAGTATGTCAGAATTATTATTGAAACCAGTGATAATGCTGAAGAGATAACCATTCCAGCACGTATCAGCCTGAACTTTTCAAAAAGCGGAGGCAGTAATATGGCTCCAAGGGCTGACCCCAGGAATGCCAGCCCCGACATTGCACCGCCATAAGCCAGAGCAGTCCCTTCGCTTACGTTGTGATGTATCAGTGCTGTTGAAGCTATCCCGCCGAACATCACTGAGAATGCAGATATGATCAGACCTACATACCAGTTCTTGATCATTCCTGGCCTGAAAGCCCCACGGAGAGATTTGCCAGCATATTCCTCAGGATATGTTCTGGATCCCAAAGGCAGAACGGCAAGAGCAACGATTGCAAGCACGGCATCAAGCATGAAAATGCCGGGTATGCTGTCCTTAAACAGTGCAAACAGAGACGGAGTCAGTAGCGCACCAGCCGACATCCCCAGAAACAGTATTCCCACACTGACTCCAATAACTGTATTGGTTCTCTCCCGGTTTATGGACTGAGCCAGCGCTCCAACCGGACCCAGCGCCAGAGGATATGCTGATGCGGCAATGATCTGACCCAGGAAAAGCACTGCATAGTCAGGGGAGATCGACCTTATTATCAGACCGACAACCGACAGGGAAGCAGAAATTATGAGAGAAATCCTTACGGAATATTTAGCAGACAGATATCCTGAGAGAAGAGCAAAGGCCACCATTGCGTAGCCATAGAGCGATATGAGAAGCAATATTGATGCTGTATCCACAGCATAATGTGCAGAAAGATCCGGCAAAATCGGCGAAAGTGTGAACCATCCGAAACCTATGGTAAAATTCAGGAACCAGTAAGGGAGCAGGCTTACGTATCTGTTCATCGCGTGATACTGATATGCACTGTGGATTTAATATTTCCCCAACATTCCTTCATTTTCCTCCCATCACAACGGTCCGTGCAGGTCTTTTATATCACTCGCCGCAAAGTTAATGTCCAATTTAATGCTATTAATCTATGTCACTGAAAGCTGTTGTTATGGCGGGAGGCAAAGGAACACGACTGAGACCCATAACTTACTCCATACCAAAGCCACTTGTGCCCATAGCTGGAAAACCATGCATAGGATATGTTCTTGATTCCTATTATGAGGCTGGAATTAAGGATGCAATCATAACTGCAGGTTACAAATTCGAATCACTGATCAGGGGTGTGCTCCAGTTCAAGCAGTCTGATCAAAATATACTGTTTTCAGTGGAGAAAGAGGCCGCAGGAACAGCAGGCAGCATTAAGCTCATATCCAAATTCATTGATGATACATTTGTGATTGGAAGCGGGGACACGCTGATAGACTTCAACGTGGCAAAAATCGTGGAATTTCACAGGAAATCAAAGGCCAAAATAACCATTGTCCTTACAACAGTTGAAGATCCGTCACAGTTCGGGATAGTGGAGATGAAGGACAACCTCATAACCAGATTCCTTGAAAAGCCAACTCCGGATCAGGCCTTTTCAAATCTCATTAATGCAGGCCTTTATATCATGGAACCGGAGATACTTGACTATATCCCGGCTGGGCAACCATTTGATTTTGCAAAACAGCTCTTTCCACTGCTTCTGGGTGAGGGGGTGAAGATACATGGATATATAGGCGAAGGCACGTGGCTGGATACTGGAAGGCCCAATGACATGATAAGGGCAAATCAGCTGATGACAGAGAAATATGGAACCACCATGAACGGTGAGAAACTTTCCGGGAAGCTCATTATAAATAGCTTCATGAAGGATCTGAGAGGAGCGGATATCCAGGGACCCACATACATAGGGTCGTCGGTCAGAATTGGCAAAGGCACGATCATAAGGAAAAGTGCAATATATGACAATGTTCAGGTTGGTGAGAACGTTCTCATAGAGGATTCCATCCTTATGGACAACGTTAAGGTCAATGACGGATCAAAGCTTGTGAAATCCGTAATAATGAAGGGCACTTCAATTGATAAATCATGCGAGGTGCACGAAAGCGTCCTGGCCCCTCAGCTTAAACTTCAGAGTAATTCCAGGGTATATAACGTGTCCCTCTCTTCTGACGTTATTGAGGAGGAAAACTCTTCCTGATCCGGTAATAAATTTTCAGGATTAGAGGAACCCTGCTTTCTGTAGAATGAGCAGGTCTTCAGTTGTGAGCTGCTCGCCATTCTTGAACTTTTCAAAGAGCTCTGTTGCCCTGCTCTGCAGTTCTCCTTCCTTTTCCTTCTTCTTTGTAGCCCTCGTTTTTGTGCGAAGGCTTGAAATGACCTTTTCAAGATCCCTGAGATCGTTCTTGGCCTGTATAAATGCTTCATGCTCTTTGGTTGATTCCTGGCTGAACTTGATAAAAAGCTCGTGATACTCATCTGCTTTCTTTCTGGTTTCATCCAGATCCTGAAGGTCACTGTTGATTTCCTCGCTCAGTTTCGTAATTCTGGCAGAAATTTCATCAATCTGAACTTTCAAAGCTTCCCCGGCTTTCCTCTCGGCAGTTATTTTCTGATTCAGATCCCTTACTGAATCATTATTCTCGAGTTCTTTTTCCCTGATCTGCCTTATCTGTTTGATTTCATTTGTGAGCTTTCTGATTTCGTGGACAACTTTCTTCTCCTCGTCCTTACCCAGCTCGGTTGTCTGCTGCTTAATCTCAAGGCGCTGCAGCTCTTTCTCCTTCATCCTGAGGCTCTGTTTGTCAACGCCCTCAACATTTGTTTCCTGCCTGACCTTTCTATAATCTTTCCTCAGTTCAGAGAGATTGGCATAATGTTCTTCTTTTTCTGCGCGCAGCTTCTGGACCTGTTCTATGAGATCATTCTTCTCAGCTATTTTCTTCTTAACTTCGTCACGCATTTCGTGAACCTTATTGTTAAGAATATCTCTCTCTTCAGCATATCTGTGGCTTTCGGCAGCAGCCTCATCTCTTTTCTTGATGTGCTCTTCCACTATTTGCCGAATAACCTCCCTTTTTCCTTCAAATTCATCGAGAAGCTCACTCATATGGACCAATCAGCGTAGAAGCTTACTGTGAATGCCAGCACCCAATAAATAACTTTCGTAAAAATTTTCCTGAAATACGCTTTTTAATTAATTGATTATGTGCACCTGTAGTTGCAGAAAATGCCTTGTTGAACTGTTAATCTGGACGGCTGATTCGACCTGCTTGTCCTGAATGAATGTGGCATGTATGAATCTTGCGGGAGTTTTATACAACGTTGCAATTTAACCTGCATGGTTAAAAGGCCGCGTATCCTGCAGGTGGTTGGGACCTCTTCCAGCTCCGGTAAAAGCACCGTTGCTATGGCTCTTTGCAGGTACTTTTCTGATCTGGGGTACAAGGTGAGCCCATTCAAGTCTGTGAACATGTCACTTAATTCAATATCAATTGAGGGAGGATTCGAAATATCAAGATCACAATGGCTTCAGGCCAGGGCTGCCAGAGCAGAGCCTGAAAAAGAGATGAATCCAATCCTGCTCAAGCCTGAGGGAGGGGGCAGGTCTCAGGTGATTGTGCTCGGAAAGAGTATGGGAACCATGGATCAGGAAAGTTATGCCAGGTTCCTTTCATCGGATGGAAAATGTATTGTGAAACGCTCCCTTGAATATCTCGCAGGAAAATTCGATATCGTAATTGCTGAAGGGGCAGGATCTCCCGCTGAAATCAATATTTTTGACAGGGATCTGGCAAACATGTTCGTGTCAGAAATCCATGAAACACCTGCACTTCTTGTGGCAGATATTGAAAAAGGTGGCGTTTTTGCCTCAATATACGGTACGGTGAAATTGATGCAGAGACCGGATCTCCTGAAGTGGATCGTTATAAACAAAATGAGGGGCGCATCTGAACTGCTGAAAAGTGGGATTGAAGATATTGAAAGAATGACCGGGAAGAAGATCATAGGTGTTATACCATTTACCCCCTTCCGGCTCCCTGGCGAGGATTCACTCGATTATGACGGCTCTGGATCATCAGGAGGCAGGATCTGCGTTATCCGCTATCCGCAGATGGAAAACTACAGCGACGTTGATCCTCTGATAACTTCCGGTGTCGGATTCTCGTACATAACGTCACCTGATCAGTATAGGTCGGCAGGTTGCAGAGCCCTTCTGCTGCCAGGGTCCAAAAATGTCCAGAGTGACCTGGATTTCCTGTTTCGAACCGGACTTGCCGACACAATACGCCAGCATGCGCAGGATAAGAAAAATATACTGGGTATCTGCGGTGGATTCCAGATGCTTGGAAACCATATTGAGGATCCAGCGGGGATACAGATTTCCGGGAAATCCTTAATGGGTCTCGGACTTCTGGACACAGATACGGTGTATGAGAGAGAGAAAACTGTGAGAACCGTGCTGTATGGCCCTTATGACAGCAGTAAAGATGAGATTATGAGAAAGGGATACGAAATTCATTATGGAACTGTTACCAGTGGATCAAGACCACTTCTCCGGACAGATCATGGACCCGAGGGTGCAGTGTCTGAATCTGGAAATGTGATGGGGACAAACGTTCATGGCGTCCTTGAACACAATTATATCCTATCTTTACTGTCAGGCTTATCCATAAAGATGAATTATGAAAGCGAAATGGAAAAAAATATAGATTTATTTACCAAAGCTTTTATTGAGAGCGTCGATCTTGAGATAATAAAGAGATCGTTATAATGAATCCTGCATCCCTTGAAATCACCATCACTGTCCTTATCGGGGCAGTGGTGCTTGACTTCGTTTTCGGAGACCCAAGGAGATATCTCAATCCCGTAACGCTCATCCGAAGGGTTTCTACTTTCTTTGAGGCATTTTTCAGGACCTACAGCCACCGCATAGCTGCGGGGGCACTTTTCACAATTTTCATATCTGCACTTTTTGCAATACCGTTTACTGGTTTGCTAATCCTTATTTCAAGAGTGCTGATCATTCAGGCAATCGTTGGCATAATACTGTTTAAGGGACTTTTTTCTGTAACCAGCCTGAGTGACAGGGTAAATCCCATAATAACTTCGCTTGAAAGTGGTGCGGTGGAAGATGCCGCGGTTTACGCATCTCACATTGTTAAGAGGGACCTTACAGGCCAGGATTCACCACACATAGCCTCTGCGGTCATTGAAACCATATCCAACACCTTACTTAATGAGGTTGTATCTCCCCTGTTTTATTTTTCTGTCCTCGGGATAATAGGATCACTGGTAGCCAGAGTCGTTGATATCCTTGACGGCATGGTGGGACAGAAAAACCGCAGAAACTTCTATTTTGGCCACTGGCCGGCTGTGTTCCACACGATGCTGAATTATATTCCCGCACGTATATCGGCATTTCTCGTGCTTCTGGGTTCAGAGTTCCTTAACTACAGGGTGAGCAATGTACCATTCAAGGCCATGAGACTTGCCACTGACAGCCCGGGTGAGGGATGGGTCATAGGTGCCATGGCGGCATCGCTTAACCTGAGGATGGAGAGGGTTGGACATTACGTTATGAACGAAACCGGATTCGACCCATCCGTTGGTGACATAAGGAGGGCAATGCGTGTCTATTATGTGTCGTTCTACGTTATGCTGATTCTGGTTGCCATTCCCATAATACTCTTGCTCTATTTTGGCGGGTTCTACCCCTTAAACTGATGAATTGATCTCGCTGTTGAAAATTTCTACCTGTTTTTCCGGATCATTTGAGGCATATACCGATCTTCCCACTATGACGAGATCAGCACCCGCACGGACCGCATCGCCCGCTTTTCCACCCTGTGCCCCTACACCTGGTGTCATTATAATCTTTTCCGGAGCCATTTTTCTTATCCTTGAGATTTCTTCAGGATTGTTGCCGGGCGCTATAAAACCAGCCGCACCAGCGCGAACTGACATTTCTATAAGTCTGTCAGTATTGGGGTTTATGAATTCCGCTGACCCCGGATGACTCATTGAAACCACTGAAAAAACACTCATGTCACCTGCGTGTTCAATCACAGCGCGAAGAGAGTCATATCCTGTGAATGAATGCGAAATAATTCCCCATGCCCCCATTTCAAGTGCTTTCTCAGTGATGAGGGAATTTGTGTTTGGTATGTCCGCCACCTTGAAGTCGCATATGACTCTTGAATAGCGTGACACTTCCCTGATAATTCTGGAACCTGACACCAATATTGCAGGCCAGTTAAGTTTTATTGCAAAGACCTGAGACCCGATTTTAGCCGCAATTCCGAGCAGATCATCCTCCTTCATGAGATCCAGTGCGACAACAAGTTTTGATTCCAATTATACCCAGAAGAAATGCGCACGTATGGTAAAAATAATTTCATGGGCATGCCGGTTACCGGCATCACACCATGTCAATTCCGGAATCTTCGCTAATGTCCCCAAGAAGTTTCCTTATGTTTCTTGCCTCGTTTGAACCGGATATCATGTACGGGGATTTTACTCCTGTAAGCAGAACAAGTACACGGATTTTGTCTCCCATATCAGGATCCACATTAGCTCCCCATATGATTCTGGCGTCTCTGTTTATGCGTTTCTGTATCTCGGCCATTGCGTTCTCTGCTTCACTTACAGTCATATCTGGACCTCCTATGACCCTGATAAGGCAGTTTTTTGCCTCAGATATGTCTGCTTCGACCAGTGGCGAGGTGATTGCATCATTTACGGCTGACATTACTCTGTTTGTTCCCCCTGCGGCTTCCCCGATTCCAATCATGGCAACACCACCATCCTTCATTATTGTCCTTATATCAGCATAATCGAGATTTATCAGGCCCGTCTTTGTTATGAGTTCGGTGATGCCCTTCATGGCTTCAGATAGAACTGAATCTGCATATTCAAAAGCCTCGGTAATGGGCTTTTTCGGAACCTCCTTCAGAAGCTTGTCGTTTGGGATGGCGATTACTGTGTCTGAATACTGTGAAATCTTCTCCAGACCTGCTGCTGCATTCTCCATTCTGATTCTTCCCTCCGCCGTGAACGGCAGAGTAACTATGGAGATCACGAGTGAGCCGGCATCCTTTGCGCTTTTCGCAACAATCGGGGCAGATCCTGTTCCGGTTCCGCCTCCAAGGCCGCAGGTGACGAATGCGATATCAGTCCTCTGTACCAGTTTCTGAATGGAGGGGAGATCCTCCATTGCAGCTTCCTCACCAATCTGCGGTATTGCACCTGTTCCAAGGCCCCTCGTTCTCTTCTTTCCGATGAGCATCTTGTATCTTGTCCTTATTGTTGAAAGATGGCTTGCATCTGTATTGACGGCCACCAGATCTGCTCCCGCAATACCTTCTCCTGCTAGCCGGTTTATTGTGTTGGAACCCCCACCTCCACAGCCGATTATCTTTATTCTGACTCTAAGCCTGTTGGCTATCTCGGCTATCTCACGGTCTTCCGGTGTTAGAAATTCTTCATCCTGGGACTGCACGTGCTTTTCTGCCTCCACGTTATCCATGGCGGATTTAAACAAAAGATCAACTATGTCGCCCATATGTCTGATAAGATAATAAAATGAATATATAATTTTTGTGCATAGTTAACCTACAAAAATCTGCACCTATAAGATCATATATCTGTCATCATCTGTCAGACAACTTCCGCCTGCGTCTTGATTTAATAACCAGTGGAACCGGGAAGAGGGAAAATATCGCTGCAATGATGAAAGCGATCTGCGTTGCATGAATGAATGCTCCTGTGAAATTTTCAACAGCAGGTGTTGTTATCCCCAGAAATATCGAATCAACAATGGATCCGGGCACGTAGGCAGAAATCACGATGAAAACTACTGTAAGTCCAAGGACAGAGCCCAGATTGAGCATAAGAGTCCTTACACCAGCTGTTTCCCCCCTCTTTCCCGGTGGGACAGACAGCATGGTAACAGTACTGTTTGGTGTGTAGAAAAGCCCACTTCCGGCACCAGCCACAGCCATGGCTGTACCAAGAAGGACATAACTGGATGCACTGAATGCCACAGCCGCAAGCAGCAGGGCCCCGAGGCCGGATAGTATGAGCCCAAGAGATTCCATTCCGGATGGGGAAAGTTTCCCCTTCAGGTTACCTGAAAGAAAACTGAATACGCCCATTGCACCTGCAAAGGGTATCACAAGCACCCCTGCGGTGAGAGGATTCTTCTCAAGTGGGCCCTGAAGGAACAGGATGAGTATGAAGAGTACCGAAAACCTTGCAATTGAACCTCCCACAAGTGCGATTATTGAATCTCTGAATGCATTGATCCTGAATAGGGTTGGATCAATGATGGGCCTTCTGGATACAGTTTCCTGATATAAGAACAATGACAGAAACAGCAGGAGTGCAACAAGAAGCCCGATAAATATAGCTGACCTGAATGAGATTCCAGGTAGAATCGTCATGAATACAATGGCTGTAACGATTGTGAGAGAAAGAAGTACTGCCCCCCGTACATCTATGTGAGCTGAAATTTTACTGGGTATTTCCCTTATTGTGACAGTGGATGCAATGAAACCGTATATGGCAACTGGCATGTTGAATACGAATATATATCGCCAGTTGAATTCGGTGAGCAGCCCGCCAACAAGAGGACCAATGGAAGTCCCCAGAGCCACTATCGCTGCGTTTATGCCCATTGCTTCACCCAGCTCAGTTGGTCCGAAACTGTCTGTTAATATTGCAAGACTGTTTGAGAAGAGGAGAGCGCCACCAATGCCCTGGACAATACGCCCTGCCAGCAGCACATCTCCACCTGTTGCCACAGATGAGATCAGGGACCCCAGGAAGAAGACGATGTATCCTGAAGAGTAGAGGCGTTTTCTTCCTATTATGTCAGAGTACTTTCCAAGAATCGGTGTCAGGACAGTCAGGGCCAGGGAATAAACCACAATGATCCATATTGCCATGAAGAAGCTTACGCGTAAACTGCGGATAATAGCAGGTATTGCAATGAGAAGTGATGATGAATTTATTACCGAAAGGAACGAGCCGGTTCCAGTAACTGCAAGAATCCTTTTCCCGTAACTGTTCAATAGAATTGACCTGCGGTGGGTATTTAATTAAAGCTTTAAATTATTACCACGTGATGGAAAGCAGGAAAGAGTTTCTGAGGAAAAAACTTCTGGAGCTTGGTGCGGTCAAGTTTGGTGAATTTGTGCTTACTTCCGGGAAAAAATCGGATTATTATGTTGACATTAAGGATGCAGCGACAGACCCTCAGGTAGTGGAGGCAATCGGTGACGTTTTCAGCCACATGGTTAACGCTAAAGTGATCGCAGGAATGGAGCTGGGCGCTGTCCCTCTGCTTGTTTCAACTTCGCTGTCCGCAAAGATTCGCTATGTGATCATCAGAAAGGAGAGGAAACACGGCACAGGAAAACTCAACATAGGAGAAATAGTACCTGATGAGAGAGTGGACATAATCGAGGATGTGGTGACAACCGGGAACTCCATCCTGAAGACGGTGAACTTCATCAGAGAATCTGGCGGAGTTGCCACAAAGGCATACTGCGTTGTGGATAGGGAGGAGGGGGGAAAGGAACTCCTGTCGGCAAACGGTATTGAACTGCATCCGATCTTCAGGATATCTGAACTCAGGATCAGATGAGCAGCCGGGGAAGTTTTAAACCAAAATTACCTTTGACACCGGGCATTTCAGGCCGGAGCACATTTCCCGCCTTTAAGACAGTATATCGTCTATTCTACCTATTTCAACAGGTGTTGTATCTTTTCCAACCAGAACACCCTTGCTGTTTGCCAGTATGGATGAGCCCACATACATGTTTCCAAAATTTGCTGTTCCGGACTTCACCGGCACCTTGAAAAGGTCAGAGAGAAACTTCATCTCCTCCTCATCGGCATCCGGTGTAACAAGCATTCCCCTGGCACTGAGGACCGAAGCAGATCCCACGGTCTTTATTCCGCCGATAGTCCCTTTCACGACCTCAACATCAAGAGCATCGGATATCTTCTTTATGGATGATGCAGTGTATCCTTTATGAACCATGGCAGCACGATCGTTTGTAACTATATCATTTCCCACGGCGTTTATGCGGTCCTTGAGATACAGGATATTCCTGTCTGATGCAAGTTTAAGCTCAAGCTTTTCACTGTTTACAGGAAGTATGATTCCCTTTGAATTAATAACCATCAGGCTCCCTATGAGATTTGCATTGTCTATGAGTATCTTTTCGGTCTTCACCTGAAGGCCATCTTCTATATCCCTGAGAGAGTAATCCTCAATTGGTACAGGCACGAATGCCACATCCTCCCAGACGCGGGCATATAGGCCTATAAAATTACTTCTTAGAATAGATGTTTTTCTAATCATTTAATCAGGGCAACAGTACTTCAGCCGTTCCATCCTGGAGCTTGATAACCTTTACAGTGATCTTTGACTGAACGTTTTCCCTGCCCCTTTTCCATATGTCCTCATTTACTCTGGAATCAATCCATATCTTTGATTCCTCGATTCGCGTATTCTTTGAGACATACTCCCTTATCATGGATATGGCAGTATCAGCTCTTCTGGATCTTGAGGAATCTCTGGTTCCTCTTAGTGGTATATTCATTATGGTTTCACTGGAATATTCATTTTCTACCATTGTTTCACCTACAGTTTAAGGTTACCCCTTCTCCAGTTCCTTCTTCTTGGGTTTGTGGTTACTCTCCTGTCGGTTTTCATCATTACCCAGCCAGGAACTCGCCTGTTTTCCTTTACTTTCTTCATCAGCCTGATCTTTCTTCCAAGTTCCTTGTTTCTGCTCAATGTTATCTCCTCTCTATTCTTGTTTCCCTTTTTTTCTCCGTGAGTTTTGCCAGTATGTCCCTTATGTCACTGTCTGTCAGCAGGCGATTGATCCTGCCCATTGATGCAAGCTGCACCAGTTGATTCTCGACGTTTTCGGCAAGATCTGGTCTCACGAGTCTCACATTTGCCAGCCTTTCTCTTGCGTCCGGAGCAAGTATCTGTCTGAGAATCTGTTGCTTTCTGGCCTTCTCGGCCTCCTGCATTTTTCTCTGTTCTTCGATTTCCTGCTGTTCCTGCGAATTTCTCTGCATTTCCAGCAGTTTTCTTCTTCTCAGTTCCTCAAGCTCATCGTCGCTGTCCATTCCCCATCACTTAAAGATATTTCTCAAGAGAGGGGTTTGACTGCACCAGGCTCTTCATTACCTCCTTTGATGCCTTATCAAGGATGGATGAGCCCTGTGAAGAAACCGTTCTCCCCTTTCTGTCTTTCTTGACGTAACCCAGTGATTCAAGCTGAAGAAGCATTCTTCGGACTATAAAGCGGCTTCCCTTGGCAGGATGATAGCTGATCGATCCTCTGTCCACTCTTCCCCCATATTCCTCGCTGAGCTTTGATATGCCTATGGGCCCGTTGAGGTAAACCTTCCTCAGGGTGGAAGCCAGTCTCTTGTAGTACCAGTCCGGATCTTCCCATGATTTCTCCCTGTGTATTCCTGCCTTAAGATATGAAGCCCATTCTGGAACCTCTACTCTCTTGTCTTCCTTAAATGTTTCTGCCAGGTTTTTCAGCAGCATATCTGGCGGTACTTTCTTAACATCTACCATTTAACATCACGAATAAAGGTGCATTTAAAAACTGCTTATAATTCTTTCTTGTTGATGTTGAGATAATATCATGACCCTCTGTCTCTGACAATTGCTGTTTTTATACCATGACATAATGTTCTTCCGGAAGCGGTCAGGCGGGCCAGTTATTCCAGCTCCTGAAGTAATTTTACCCTGATTTCCCATTCGTTATATATCACTGAATAATTCCAGTAATGATTACTGATATGGAAGAGAATCATGGTTTTCAGTTCAGTTCCTATTGCATTTCTGCCGATGGCGTGTGGAAAAGTTATGGCCATCAGGATGCCCTCAAAGGACTGACACTCCAGATCCCTTGCGGCGAGAGGGTCGCACTTATAGGCCCAAATGGAGCGGGGAAATCCACCACACTTAAGCTTCTCGCGGGACTCCTCAAACCTGATGCAGGATCCGTATCAATAAAAGGGTTTCCTCCCAACAGCTATGATGCAAAGAAATTGATAGGATATCTTCCCGAGGATGCAAGCCCTTACCTGACACTATCTGTCAGGGAAAATCTCGAATATATCGGTGCAATAAGAAATACTGCGGGTCTTGCAGATCGAATAGAATCTCTGATAGACCTTCTTGAACTCAGGGAGTTTGAAAAGGCAAGAACCTCAAGGCTATCAAGAGGGAACCGGCAAAAACTCGCCCTGGCACTGTCCATAATACATGATCCTGAAATTGTCCTGATGGACGAACCTCTCAATTATCTTGACATTCCCACGCAGGAGAAGGTTATCAGCTTTCTTACAGATATGAAGGCAACATTCCTTGTGTCGACACATATAATGTCCATAGCAGAAAGGCTGACAGACAGGTGCTTTATCATATCTCACGGAAACAGGATATGGGAGGGCAGCATGACTGAACTCAGGGCTGAGGCCGCCAAAGATACTCCAATTGAATCCATTGTTGCAAGGTTGATGTCCGGTGTTCACTAGGGTAATGAAGCTGATCCTGAGAACAAGGTTTTCGCCTTCTTACTTCGCTGTCATAGCATTTGTGCTCCTGTATTCGCTGATCTCACTGTCAGGAGGCGATGCTGGCAATGAATACCTTTACGGCGATCTTTATTTCACCCTGATCATAGGGGTTTTCTCCACAATCTCCATTATATTCGGAGGGATTTCAGTCACCAAATCTGACCAGGAATTCCTGCTTGTATCAGCTATCCGGAGACGCGACCTCGTTCCATCTCTTTTTACTGCTCAGTTCCTTGCATCGGGGCTCATACTTCTTGCGGCTTCACTTATAACAATATTTGGAATTTACAGGTCTTCACCCCTGGTAGGCATTGCCATTCTTGACGTTATTCTGCTTGCACTGTTCTCTGTCTCCGTAGGGATTGTTCTCACCGACAGGTCACTTTTTCTGAGGGTCCCCCTTGCAGCTGCATCCCTGCTCTGGATACTTTCCAGTTATCTTGGCTTCAGGTACGGTGCTATCTCATTTCTGAAATATAATCCGGTTCTGTCTCTTATTACAATCTTTCCTGTGACATTTGCCAGCATGTTTTTTGCAGTAAGAATCCTTTCAGGCGAAAATCTGCCATTCCGTGTTTCCGGAATAAGGAAACAGTCGAGCAATTTCAGGAAAACTTCCCGGTATGAGGGGCTTTCTCCCAACACAGCTATTCTGAAACTTGGAATAACTCAGATAAGCCTCGCCACAAGGGCAAGTTCCATGGGAAACATAAAGTCGACTGCCAGGAGGATACAGTTTTCAGCAGTTCTGATAATATTCATAGTCATAGCAGTGGTATATTCCATCTATATGCTGTATTACGCCACACCTTCCGAATATGTTTCTTTTCCCGGAATCTCCGGAGTCAACCTGGTCACAGTATTTCTGATCATATACCTGGGGTCCACACCACAGATGATGATGGGCTCCGGGGCCATGGCATATGAAAGGGCGTGGCTGTCATTCATGTCCATGGAGCCCGGAACTTATGTCAACATGCTGATTATATCAAAAATGATTCAGGCTGCGATCGCCGGGATTCCCATAGCGGTTGCAGGTTTTCTGCTGTATCTTCTCGGAGTACATGGTACACTTATGGTCATCCCTGTCTTTGAAATTGCCAGTCCATTCATGGTAGGGGTGTACCTTTTCATGGCATTCTCAGTCAGACCTTATCAGATGAAGGATGAAAATTACATTCCGGCGCGGTTCAGCGCAAACCAGTTTCTGATGATCCTGCCGATTATTGGGTTTTATATCATTGCCTTCTCGATTCTTTTCGAACCGGTTTCACTTGTTTATCTGGTGGCTTTCATGGTGCTGATTCTTGTCCTGATACTTACCAGGAAGGATTACTGGGCAAGGCGTGTCAATAAAATGGTCGAAAGAGGATTCATTTAACTCATTTAAGGGCACAGGAAAACCGGGTACTGAAACCGGGCCACAGTTTGCCATAGCACCCCGTTCATGCCGAAATAATCCCTTTTAGTTTTGAAAGTGAATTTTCCAGTTCCTGGATCAATGCATTCCTGATCTTTATTCTGATCTCTCCATCTGTAGGTTTCCAGAGGTTGTGATATCTCCCTATGAAGTCCATTGTTTCGTCAGTGATTTCCCCTTTTTTGAGTATCCAGTTAAGTCCGGCTGACACGACAAGCAGTTCCCTGTCCTCAGACAGACGCAATTCCATGGCGCTGATTCTTTCCTGTGCCATTGATATGGAGTCAATAACCTTCTGTGCTTCCTGCCTCATCTGACCAACCGTCATCTCAAGGTTGACCACCTTCGAGCTGAGGCTGTCTATTTCCTCCTTCATTCTTGATTTCTGGTCTTCCAGCATGGTTATTTCCGATGATAGAGCTGCAGCTTCCATATCGTGCTTCTTCCTGTTTTCAGCCCATGCCAGGAAATCCCGGAATAAGTAATCGGAGATATCTGCAGATGCTTCACCGTGTGGAACATTGCCGGAAGCAGATAAGAATCTTGCCTCCACTTCCTTAAGTTCAGAAACTATGCTGATAAGATCTTCCCTGCTGATGCCATATCTCGCGAAATATTCAGAATATTCCTTGTAAATGTCACGCTTCTCAGCTGCAGGTGCTGATTCGATGGCCTCTTCCTTTCTATTTCCAGAAACCTCCATAACAGCTTCCTTCAGTATCCGATTCACCGTTGATATGGATATTCCGTTTTCTCTGGCAAGTTGCGCCTTTGAAATATTCCCGGCAGAATATTTTTCCACAATGCCTCTCCTCATTTCTGAGGAAACCTTTCCGGCCATGACACTCAGTATGATAATCCCATCATGGAAATAACCTCTTCTGGATCTCTGAACCACATTCCGAACATACGTTCTGATAAACAGGAAAAAAACAGTAATTTGCAGGCATTTCCAGATCAGACAGTTTTGCAGAGCTTATTCTGTACTCCTTTTCATTTTTCTGTTTTCATTAACCAGTTTCCTGAATTTTTTTATGGAACTTTACTGTTCTAAAGGACGTGGCGGATGAGCTGCCAGAAGAATTCGATGAAAAGTGGAACTTCTATCTATGGTTGATCTGCCCTCACTGAAAACACCAGCAGTTCATTTCAGATCGCCATGCTGCAGCCCGTGAGAACAGATTTCCTTCTGAATTCTGAAACTACGCTTAAGCTGTTCTCCACGAACATTTATGCCATTCCATACCGGGGCTCTGAAGAACTCAAGTTAAATGCAGGGAAGACCTCCGCAGTGCCATATACAGATTCAGAAATCCTCCAGGCTACCTTTATTGGGTATATTTAACTGCACCTCTTCTGCTGAAAGCCGAAAAAACAAATAGCACGTATTTCTGCAGAGCATGGCGTATTTACCGACATTACTGATCGCTTTGTATCTTCTCATCACGGTTCTTTGGCAGAATTTCTCTCCTTCTGGCTCCAGAAGTTAGATCAACCCGGCCCGTTGTTCCATGGCAAACAGCATATGATAAATGCTTTGAAACATTTCTTCATATAAAGCGCTGGGAGGGAGATTTGAACTCCCGATCTACAGAGAGAACAGGTTTTCCAGACCTGCGCCCTACCAGGCTAGGCTATCCCAGCTTGCTTACCCCATATCAATGACTTATATAATTTTAGGGCAGCAATGCTCGCAGAGAATTGGGAAAGTTCGGAAATGAAGGCTGTCCCTGTATTGTAACACAGCGGCGATAAATACCTTTATTCCTGAAAATTGAGATGTGTTCATGATAGTTTAAGAAGGTAAGGTACTTTGAAATTTTCCCATGTGAAAGTTACCTTACTGCCTCATTTCCATTGAATCAATGAGAGGATGAGAAAATTTACTTTATGTGCTCAAACACCGGAACGGACAGAGTCTTGGATATGCCCTTCATTCCCTTGAGATTGTCCAGGACAAGTTCAGACAGTTCTTTCATGTTTCGGGCGACAGCAAGTACAATTATGTCCCAGTTTCCGGCAATTATGGAAGCGGAAATTACGTTGTCCAGTCTGGCAATCTGTTCAACAAGTTCTCTCTGATTCACCGGAGACTTGAAGTCAAATTCTATGAGTATATATGACATTATGCTGAAACCAAGCTTGTCGTAATCCATATCCAGAGTGTACCTTTTGATAAACCCTTCCCTCCGTAACTTCTCCATCCTTTCGAAAACGGTGGCCCGGGGAATATCAAGCTTTGACGAAATTTCTGATATTTTATCTCGGCCATTTTGCTTAAGGTGGTTTAAAATCAGAATGTCTTTTGCATCTAATTTTCCTTGCATAATCAACAAAATATTATTACTACTTAAAGTCATCTTTACAAAAGATCAATATTTATCAGAAAAAAATCACACATCGTTCATCGATATCTTAAAAATTTATCTACATTTTATAGCATTATGCTCAATATTTGACATTTTCCTCACATTATCATATATACCAGTTTAAAGATGCGGAAAGTTTATCGGATTCCATAATATCAGAAGACATTTAAAAAAATACATACTGGTGACAAATGCTTGTCCATGTGTCGCAATGGAGTCACCTTCTTGTACTATTTTGGTAGAATTTGAGCGGAATGATCTCTTCTTCTGTAGTTTCTGGCATGCGCTCCATCGCAAGCGATTGGAGTTTTCTGCTTCATCAACGGCGCCTCCTTCATGTATACCAGAGGTTTACTCCATTTCCTGCCATTTTTCGATGGCTTATAAGGCTTCAATTCCCGCATGCCCCGCGGTACCTGGAGTTTTGTGTTTTATGATATATATACATTTTGCTCGTCTCCCTTCCATGACGCACTTCACCCATATCGCAGGTTCAGTGGCTTTCCTGCTCAAATATATTGGTAAATATTATCAGTATCTACTGCTCATTTTGAATTGTTTACAATGTTCATAACTATGAAAAGACTGAGCAGGTTAAGTGCAAGCGTCGAAAGATAGAATGACATTGAATGCGAAAAAGTAATGCCCAGAGAGATGTATGATATCATGGTGGAAACCAGGGTTGGGAGTGAAATCAGTAACGCAGTTATGGCAAAAAGAACTACAAGTTCAGTATTTCCGCCAAATGAATAGAAATTGACCGTCGTCGATCCCCTTGGAACTTTTCGCAGCAGGCGCCTGATGTTATACAGGGAACTGTATATATACGCGATGACCAGATTAACCGGGAAAAGTATGAAGATTAAAGGGCTTCCCCTGGTCTTGAACAGAAACAGTACTGAAATTGGGGCAACTATCGCAGCGAATACCGCTGCACCGACATATCCCTTGGAGTAGATTATGTCCCTCATCTTTACAGGAAGGGACTGAAGAACGCTGATGCCATTTCCTTCTGACATTATGAGAACTATGGAATAGAAGGCAGATGAAACTATTACGATGGCAAGCATGGAATAATAAATTGAAATTGATCCAAATGAAGCACCGGATGAGTAGAAGAAAATTGAAATAAGGGTAGGCAGAACCAGGAACACTGGTATGAGCATCATGAGAAAATTCTGGGATTTTCTGAAAATATTCCGTACATCCTTCCTGAAGATGGTGAGGTAGAATCCTGACTTTGATTCATGCAGCTTCTTCTGGGAGATACCGGTTGTGTTATACGATACCATTTCGGTCTGTGTTACCCTGGTGAATGTGCGGGAGTTAACATCAGTGAAGATAAGTATGGTGATCAGAGCATAGAGCAATGATGCTGCAATGCCGTAATAAACATACATGGATGGCTGTACTGAAGGGAATATTATATATGCGGAATTCAGAAGTGGCACAAACAGGTATGAAATGTGGCCCATTATGGGGGGCAGAACTGGAATCTCCTGAGGAATCTGTATTGCAATCTCGAACAGGATAAAGAAAGCTATGAAACCTGTGACTCTCAGGATGGTGGATATAGATCCACTCCTGAGGCCACGTTTTTTCTCGATGCTTCCGGACAGCGTATATATCATTGCACTTCCGGCCGTGTATCCAAGCCCAAGCATAATGAAGGCCCAGAGTAAACCTGTAAAGGCAGAAAGTATATTTCCAGTGAGATGAATGTAAGCCCAAAGGATAGGAATTATTACAAAAAGGCTTGAGGAACCGGTGAATACAAACCACGAAAGGGGAAGCACCTGATGCCCGATCCTTGTTGGAAGTGGCTTGAGTGGTTCAAAAAGTCTGTAGGTACGCACTATGTTCGTGAACATTATGAAGCTGTAAAGGCTGATGAGGAAAATGTAAGCATAAAGAAGAAGCGAAAGAGTCTGCAGATGATCAATGGGATTTGGAAGCCTCAGCTGAGTATACGTCAGAAATGATGAGAAGGCGATCATTGAGATTGCAGTCACGGCGTACGTTATGAATATGAGGCGCTCAATATATCTGGCCCCCTGAGTTGCCGACCTGCCTGTTTTTTCCTGGAATTTTGGTGAATCCTTCAGTGCCAGGTATCTCTGTTCAGCAACTATACGCCTGCTAAGTTCAAATATATCGTGATTCATGAGGACATTGTCTCTCTCAGGGATTTTATGACAGGGCCCAGATCGCCCTCTCCCGTGACATTCAGAAATATATCCTCAAGTTTAGATGTGCCAGATCTTTCCCTCAGTTCTTCCAGTGTTCCTGTATCCACAATCTTCCCCCTGTAGATTATTGAAATCCTGGTGCATACGGTTTCGGCAACCTCGAGAACGTGTGTGGAGAATATGACAGTTCTGCCCCTCGATGCAAAATCATTCAGCAAATTCTTCAATATTTTCGCTGACCTTGGATCGAGTCCATTCATACCTTCATCAAGAATTATGATTTCAGGATCGTGAATTAATGCTGCAATTATTGCCACCTTCTGCTTTGTGCCGAATGAAAGCGACCCGATGAAGGTGTTCATGTTGTCCATTATCTCAAATGCACTGGCAAAACTCTCGATGCGCTTTGCAAGAATTTCATGATCAATTCTCCTCACGGATCCTATAAAATTGAGAAATTCAGTCGGGGTCAGGGATTCATAGAGCACAGGGGTTTCCGGTACGTAACCTGTAATCTGCTTGACCTTCAGGCTGTCCCTGGAGACATCCTTGCCTGATACCCTTACATAACCTGATGTATAGTCAAGTATGGAGCATATGATCCTTAAAAGAGTGGTTTTCCCTGAACCATTTGGGCCCAGAAGGCCGAATATCTCTCCCGGGCTGATCTCCATGTCCACACCGTCCAGAGCTCTTGTTTCGCCGTAATTCTTGACCAGGTTATGTATTACTATGGAGGGCGGATTCATGAGAGTGCTAATGGACTCTTCATAATATACCTATTCATCGGAGTGCCGGAATGATATTTCTCCCGCATGACATTGGAGACCGCATAACCTGTGCACATAATATGCGGCACACGCTCCTGAATTGGCGAATACGATTCCATGGATTATGGAACCGAAGAGTTGAACTGGCCTGGAATTCCATATAATGCCTATGGGAGATCAGATAATGGAAATGTGGAAGACAAGATGGAATATCTGACCCACAAGAAATGAGCCAAATGCGGCAAGAAGCGCAAGTGCTGCTGATTTCATGGCCTCCTTCCTCACGCTCATGTTCATCGATATTGCCACGATTGAATTTGACACCGCCTGGGAAAATGCCACAAGGATCACTGCAAGTATCAGTGCATAAAGTACCGGAAGGAAGAGAAATGGTATTATGGGTATTGCAGCGCCAAGGATATAGAACATTCCTGTGTTAATTGCAGCCCTCCTGCTCTCATTTCTGTATTTCTGGACCTTTGAGTCGTCCCGCTCCTCGTTGTTAAGTATTGCATTCCTGCGAATCTGCGATATCTTGAACTGCGCTTCTGAATTTGTGGCAAGATATGCCCCAACGCTCATGCTCATTGCACCGCTGACGCCCACAATGAGTCCGCCCATGGCGACATATATGTGATCTGAAATTATGGCTGTCAGGCCGGCCAGTGCCGCAAGAACCTCCACCAGCCCGTCACTGATGCCGTATATGACATTCCTGTTACGCTCCAGCTGCTCCCTGCTCTGGTCAAGAGTATAGCTGAAAACATCCTCGTGCTCAACCTCGTCATCAATTATCTTCTCAAGACCGGCTTTGAATTCAGGATCATCAGCTGCAAGAGGG
>JAVYSG010000001.1:50164-70919 GCA_038729325.1 Thermoplasmataceae archaeon
CCTGTTACGCTCCAGCTGCTCCCTGCTCTGGTCAAGAGTATAGCTGAAAACATCCTCGTGCTCAACCTCGTCATCAATTATCTTCTCAAGACCGGCTTTGAATTCAGGATCATCAGCTGCAAGAGGGCCTGCCCTTCTGTAAGAAGCCACGGTTTCAACCTCACCGTGCTCCATTATCTTGGCTGTGAGTCCCGTACCGAGGATCCAGTGCAGGAAAAGCAGGAGAGAAACCCTGAAACTCCTTGGCCCAAGGTTGTCGACGTTCTCTCCATTTCTTTCAAGATAGGACTTCCAGAACTCAGAATGCTCTTTTTCTATGGCAGAAAGCCTTTCCAGAGATTGCCTGAGCCATGGATCCTTTATACGCCTTGACAACCTGAGGTAAAAATCCATATCTGTAAGCTCATCCCTGTAGAAGTCCCGTGTTTTGATGATCTTCTCAGATACGTCCATCCTGACTACAGTGAAATGAGAGATAAATAGACTTCTTTATTATATTTATAATACGAAATACGTATTATACATCCGTTTTTCTTTCAACAAGATATATATTATTGGCAAATATAAGTATTTGAGAACCATGATGAAAGATGTTGAAAAATCTGAGAAATTGAACAGAATATCAATAAAGGTGACCCCACCGGGTCCCAAAGCCAGCAGGATTATCCAGGATGATGAAAAATATATGGTGACCAGCACAAAATCCCTGCCCATCGTTGCAGAAAGGGGTGATGGAGCCTTCATCCAGGATGTTGACGGCAACGTCTACCTGGACTTTTCCACAGGTATCAGCGTCACCAATCTGGGACACGTGAATCCAAAAGTTACTGAGGCTGTGGAGAAGCAGCTTCACAGGCTCTGGCATTTTGCTGGCACAGACTTCTATTACAAGATTCAGGTCGATGCGGCAAGAGCACTGGAAAGCGTAACTCCGGGCAGTTTCCAGAAGAAGGTGTTCTTCACAAACAGCGGAACGGAAAGCACAGAAGCAGCCATAAAGATTGCCAAGGCGCACACAGGAAAACAGCAGTTCATTGGCTTCATAGGCGGATTTCATGGAAGATCACAGGGTGCACTGTCATTCACAGCGTCCAGAGCGATCCACCACAAGGGTTTCTTCCCGTCCATGCCAGGGGTTGAGCATGCACCTTACCCCAATCCGTACAGAAACCCTTTCAACATAGATGGTTACGAGGAGCCTGATGAACTGGAAAACCGTGTTATTGACTTCATTGACAGGTACATGCTTCGCACATACCTTCCCAAGGAGAATCTGGCTGGATTCCTGGTGGAACCGATACAGGGAGAGGGAGGATACATTGTTCCGCCTAAGAACTTCCACAGGAAACTCCGGAAACTGGCTGATGAGAACAACGCCGTGGTAATAATGGATGAGGTGCAGACAGGCATGGGCAGGACGGGTAAATTTTTCGCATCAGAGCATTTCGGAGTGGAACCCGAGATCATAGGGCTTGCAAAGGCCATAGCAAACGGCATCCCAATGGGTGCAATCGTGGTAAAGAATTCACTGGACTTCTCGGAGGCAGGACTGCACTCAAACACATTTGGCGGAAACCTTCTTGCCAGTGCTGCAGCTGTTGCCGTCATAGACACAATAAAGAGCGAGAATCTGCTGGATAATGCCACAAAACAGGGAGAATACTTCAAGAAGCGCCTTCTTGAGCTTCAGGAGAAACATGATATCATAGGAGATGTAAGAGGCATGGGGCTGATGCTAGCTGTGGACTTCGTTAAGGACAGAAAGACCAGGGAGCCTGCGACAAAATACAGGGACACCGTTGAACTCAAGGCCCTTGAGAATGGTCTCATTGTGCTGGCTGCAGGCCTGAGCGCCATAAGACTGATCCCGGCCCTTAACATAACAAGGGACCAGATAGATATGGGTGTGGAAGCCCTGGAGAAGGCCATTGTGGCCTCTTACTAAATTTCCTGGTTCATATAGTCTATCAGTTTTGTGAGGGGCATACCCTCAGCCCATTTTAAAATAAAGTTGCCGTTTTTTGTTTCACCAACGTCCGGAATTATTTCATACAGGTGGCGTATTCGTCCCTCAGGGCTGGCTGGAATGGTGAATATGCGCCACGGGTCCCCTCCAACGCTTTTCAGCCTGTAGGCATAGACAACAAAGAGTCCTGCACGCTGGCAGAGATCCCTCAGACGGGTGGCCTGATCCTGCCTCTGTCCGGAAGATTCAGTGAACATTATTGTGTCGTTCACGGATGATTTTACCTCTATGATCATTGAGTAATCGTGCCTGAGAGCAATAAGGTCAGCACCAAGAGAACCCGCTGAACGCGTAACAAAAAAAGGGCGCGTGACTATGGACCTGAGTGCGTCCTGCGATGGGGGATCAAGTCTTTTCAGCAACCTCGATATAACATTCTCATTACCGGAGAGTATTCCGGACAGTTCCCTTTCATAGATGCTGCCGTTCAAGAGATCAGGTGCTATTTCTCACAGGTAATATAAGCTTGGTGTCGGAATGAACTGCGAACCCCTTTATTATATTTGAGCTGCTTATATACCATATATAGATATTGTCCAATATATTAAGTATTATAATTAAATTAATAATTGCCCCGTGTCTGATATTACGAGAACAAAATGTCAGATGATCCTTATGTATATCTGGATAACAAGAAACTAGGTTTCTTCCACTGGAAAAGCATGATTACAACAGGGATGGGAGTGTTCACTGACGGATATGACCTTTCATCCATAGGCATAGTTCTTCCATTGGTGCTTTTATCGTTCGGAATCAAGAGCCTGACAGGGATAGAGTCTTCTCTTCTAGCCGGATCCGCCCTTATAGGTGCAGTGATTGGTGCCCTGATTTTCGGCCTCCTGGCAAATGGAGGCAGAAAGCGTTTTTATGGTCTTGATGTGACCATAATGGCAGTTGCAGCCGTTCTGCAGATATTCGCCGCCAATCCCCTTGAACTGATCCTAATCAGGACCGTCCTGGGAATTGGTGTTGGAGCAGACTATGTGCTCTCACCCATGATAATGGGGGAACACGCAAACGCCAGGGATCGCGGTAAAATAATTGCCCTAGGATTTGGGTTACTCTGGGGCTTCGGTGCCACAGTGGCAGCAGTGGTTTACCTTGGTTTGCATGGAGTCGTGTCCGATTCCATACTTTGGAGGGTTGTTCTGGCAGCTGGGTCTATCCCGGCGGTTGCCGTAATATACCTGAGAAGAAAAATGCCAGAAACGGCAAGATATCTGGGTAGAATCAAGGGAGACCAGTCAGGTGCAGCTGAAGTCATACACGAGATAAGTGGCAGTAATGTTGATCCTGTCACCATAACGAGGGATAGTAATGGTCTCGGGTACTATCTCAGGAAGCAGTGGAAGGTTTTCCTGGCTGCTTCGGTGTTGTGGTTCATGTTCGACATGGTGGCCTATTCCGGGATTCTCTTCGGGCCCAGCCTCATCGCAAAAGGCCTTGGGATAAATCCTGGTGACTTTCAACTTCTGATGGAGGGATTCTTTGTGATACCCGGAGGCCTCATCGCCCTGTCACTCATAGATAAGAGGGGAAGAAAACCACTTCAGATTGCCGGATTCATTGGAATGGCTGTTGCTCTTGTATCCTTTGGAGTGTACAATCACATTGCTGGAATCACGGCAATACCTGCAGTTGCACTTTTGCTCTATGGATCCCAGAATCTGTTTCAGCAAGCCGGTCCGGGTTCAGTTTCAGCCTCTGGAATTCTTGGCATTGAACTTGCCCCAACAAAGATCAGAGGAACCATACAGGCTCTGACGGTGGCATCCGGAAGGATGGGCGCTACAGTATCCACATTCATTTTCCCGTATCTTTTCGGTGTTTATGGCGAGTCTTTTGCTGTATATTTTCTCGGAGCTATTGCCGTAATTGCTGCCATTGTCACTCTGGTAGGAATCCCTGAAACAGCCAGAGAAGGCCTGGAGAAGACATCAAGGGAAATTATGCACAATTCTGGAAAATCACAGATTGCTCCGGAAACAGGTGTCAAACAATGATAGTTCTTACAAACGACGACGGAATCTTCAGCCCCGGGATCAGGTCCCTGGCAAAATCCCTGCGAAGTGCTGGAATGGATGTGGTGATTGTTGCACCTTCCCAGGAAAGAAGCGGATCCGGAATGTCAATAACCCTGTCGAAGTCGGTTGAATATGTGAAGATCAACCTGGATGGGCACCAGGCGTATTCTGTAAGAGGAACGCCGGCAGATTGCGTGCTGTTTTCCTTGAATATCTTATTCCCTGACGAGATAGATGCCGTTGTAAGCGGCACAAACGCCGGGATTAACGCTGGCTATGGAATTATATTCAACAGCGGCACAATGTCCGCAGCCCTGCTGGCATCAATGCTGGGCTTGCCTTCATTCGCATTCTCACAGTATGTTACAGTAGAAAACCGCAATAGTTTCGAAACTTATGAAAACGGAGCCAAGGTTGCAGCCAGAATAGTTTTAGATTTTCTGAATTCCAGCAAGCGCGTCGTCGGGATGATCAACGTCAACTTTCCGGATAAGGTTGACGAAAATACTGGAATAGTTGAGGTACCTTTCTCCAGATATCCCCTGTACAGAAAAAAAATTATTTTCAACTACAGGACGGAAAAAATGGGATCTTTCCGAATCTTGCCAGTTCAGGAAATACCAGAAACTTCAAGCAGGATTGATGATATCTCTGCAGTACTTCATTCAGGTCTCATATCCATGACAAAGATCCCCATAACGGGAGAAACTGTTAATGGACCTGAAAACGAAATTCTAACCGGTGAAGAGTTGTGAACCGGAAGAATGCATATTTCGGTCATTTATTAAAAATTCAGATGCTGGGAGAATATTTCACTGGCGGTCAGTGCACTTCCATCCTCAACTTTCTTTCCCATTTCCTTCAATGCGGATTCTATTGTATTAAGAGCTGTTACAATGTGAGCAGGCTGCACCCACCCCATGTGCCCTACCCTGAAGTACCTGTCACGCACAGCAGGATGCACTCCGGCACCGAATTCCACTCCTTTTTTCATGCTTCTCTGCAGAAAATCAGCAATATTTATGCCGTCAACAATCACGCCGGTAACAGTGTTGCTTCTTAATTTCTCTGATGCCAGAACTTCCAGTCCCAGGTGTTCTATGCCGGCCCTGAATGCCTGTGAACATACCTCGTGGCGTCTTATTCTTGACTCCATGGTCTCCGATCTGATCAGATCAACGCTCTTCTTTATTGAAAACACTGTACCTATTGGCGGAGTTGCGAAATATCCGCCTCCTCCCGCGAGAAACTTATTCATTATATCTGACCAGTTTCTGAGATCGGCGAAATAGCCGCTTATGGACTCACCTCTGAGCTTCTCCATTGCTCCTGGAGATGCCACAAGCAGACCTGCGCCAGCCTGGGCCCCCATGGCCTTCTGGCTTGCCGTAAGGCAGACGTCTATGCCCCACTGCGATGCTTTCATGGTCTCTCCACCTATGCTTGCAACTCCATCCACGATAACCAGATCGACATGTTTCCTGACAGCCTTTGCAACAGATGCCACATCAAGACGTACGCCTGTGCTGGTTTCCACCTGCGTCATTGCCACAGCAAAGTACTTGCCTGAGGATACTTCACGGTCAATGTCTTCGATGGGGACAGCCATTCCCGCCTCAGACTTCAGCACCTTTGTCTCCACAGGGTATCTGGATAATATTGCCTCCCAGCGATCTCCAAATACTCCATTGCTCACCACCAGTATGCGAGATCCGCGGGGTATGAACGAAATGACACTCTCCATTGCAACTGTTCCGCTTCCAGGCAGTATGAAAGGTGTGTATGAACTGTCAGATCCGGTAACATACCTGAAACCCTCAAGCGAATCCCTCATTGCACTGTTAAATTCAGGGGATGCAAAACCTATATTGGGCTGAACAGCAGCCGACAGCACATCATAATTGCCAATGGATGGCCCCACATGCATCAATATCCTTGAAGTCATGAATATTCATGCTACAATGGCATAAAACTGTTGCACACACTCATCCATTCTCCAGGTGAAATAAAAAATCATCACCTTATTCACTGGCCAACTGCAGTGATCGCAAAATTATTGTTTTGTCCGGGAGTATGGTGTTTATGTCAGAAATGGTCTACAGTCCACCGGACCCGCAATCAACAAACATAATGAAATTGGCAAAAAAACATGGAATACAAACGCTTGTTGAACTCTATGATAGGGCTGATTCAGATCCGGTATGGTTCTGGCCCGCAGTTATAGAGGACTGCAGCATAACTTTCAGAAGGCCGTATCAACAGGTGATGGATGACAGCAAAGGAAAGCCGTGGACCAGATGGTTTATCGGAGGCCATATTAACATTACGCATAACTGTGTGGAGAAATACGCCTATTCGGACAGACCTGCAGTGAAATTTGAGACTGAGGACGGCAGTTCCGGAACCATGAGTTTCAGGGAACTGGACAGAGTGACAGGCAAACTTGGCGGTTTTCTCCTGAAAGCAGGCATTGAGAAGGGTGACAGAGTCGGTATCTATATGCCTCCCTCGCTGGAGGGGGTTGTTGCACTGTATTCTGTCCTCAGGATAGGCGCCGTCGCTGTGCCGGTATTTTCAGGTTACGGTATAGAAGCTGTCAGGACAAGGATCCGGGATTCTGGCGCAAAGGCACTTTTCTCATTCGCGTTCTATTCCAGGAAAGGAAAGAAAATTGATATGCGATCAACAGTAACTTCCATTCCGGATATAATTCACATAGTCAAGGACGCAGAATCATCTGATGTTTATGACTTCTGGAAGAGCGTTGATTCCGGAACCTATGTTAAAGCTGCAGATACTGAATCAGAGGATCCGGCCATAATGCTCTATACCTCTGGCACCACTGGGAAACCTAAGGGAACTGTGCACGTCCACGGTGGTAGCTTTATAAATATTGTGAAGGAAGTAAAATATTATATGGACATGCGAACAGAGGACACCCTCTTCTGGATATCTGATCTTGGCTGGATGATGGGACCGTGGTCTATTCTTGGAGCCAACGCACTTGGCGGATCAATTTTCGTTTATGATGGAGCTGTTGATTATCCTGATACTGAGAGGCTCTGGAAGCTAATTTCATCGCATGACGTCACGCTTCTTGGTGTATCTCCAACGCTGGTAAGGTCATTGAAATCCAGAAATGCTGCCTTCCCAATGCCATCCGTGAGAGTTTTTGGGTCCACAGGTGAGCCATGGGACGAGGAATCATGGCTATGGCTTTTCAGAGAAATTGGATCTGGAAAAACCCCAATAGCAAATATTTCAGGAGGAACAGACATAATTGGCTGCTTCCTGGCCTCCACGCCTGCCATACCGCTCATGCCAAGGTGCCTTTACCGCGGGCTTGGCATGAATACATCTGTATTCAGCGAAGACGGCAGAGAGGTACTGGATCAGGTAGGGTACCTTGTATCAAAGAGCCACTGTCCATCCATGACCCGGGGAATATGGGGGCAACCCGAGAAATATCTGGAGACCTACTGGTCACAGTTTAATGACATATGGGTTCAGGGAGACTGGGCAATGAGGGATCGGGATGGTTATTATTTCCTGTTCGGAAGATCGGATGATGTCATCAAGGTGTCTGGAAAGAGGCTAGGACCAAATGAAATTGAGAATGCGGTCATGGAAGTGCCTGGTGTTGCTGAATCTGCAGTCATAGGGGTACCGGATGCCGTGAAGGGAGAATCAGTTGTCGTATTCTATACGGGATCCAACAGCGAAGAAACAATGGATGCCATCAGGAATAAAATTGAAGACAGTATGGGCCGATCATTCCTTCCAAAGTTTACCATATGGCTTCCACAGCTTCCCAAGACCAGGAACGGCAAGATAGTGAGAAGGGTCGTGAAAAGAGCCTTCCTGGGGCAGGACCCTGGCGATGTGAGCAATCTTGAGGATACAGCCATAATGGACTACATAAGGGAAGTTGGCAGGATCAGGGACAGACCTGATGATTTCGGGGGAATGCCGCAGTGAAAACCGGTGAATTCGAGGCAACACTGCTTCAGGACGGCTTTTTCACACTTGATCCCGGTGCATATTTCGGTATTGTTCCAAGACCAATCTGGAGCAGATTTTTCCGGGAAACCTCCAGCGGCAGGGTTAAGCTGGCACTGAACGTCATGCTTCTTCAGGGCAGGGATTTCTCAGCCATGATAGACAGCGGCATAGGTCTCCCCGAAAGCGAAAAAATGCGGAAAATCTATGAAATAGAGAAAACCAGTGATCTTGTTTCACAGATTAACGGAATCATTAACCCTGACGAGATTAGATTCATAATACACTCCCACCTTCACTTTGACCACAGTGGACACAGCCTGGACCGAAACCTGGGAAAACCTGTGTTCAGGAATGCCTCCCTTGTTGCACAGGATCTTGAGTTCAGGGCTTACAGCAGGCCAAATGAGTTCACCAGAAGCAGCTACATTCGAAATACTGCACAGATGAACCGGGCCAGAAAGATAAGACTGAACGGAACAGTCCGATTCAAGAATGACATCAGGGTGATCAGAACTGGGGGGCACACTGCCGGCCATCAGGTCATAATCACCGGAAGCGGCACCAACCAGATAATCTATTTCGGCGACCTGATACCCTCAGCCTTTCATGTGAGAGTTCCTTACATAACCGCCATAGACAGTTTCCCTCTTGATACAGTGAGAATGAAGAAAAAACTTATTGAAAAGGCAATCCGTGAAAAATGCGTGTGTATCTTCAACCATGATCCGGAGACACCTGCAGGTATAATATCGGGGGATCTGCAGAATCCGAGGGTCGAGAAAGTATCACCTGAATGATCTCAGATATTGAACTCCTCACTCTCCGAGAGGATCATGTCCATGGCAAGTTCCGCTATGTCTGTGGCGTAGAGGCCTATCCTCACTATTTCCTCCGAAGAAGGCACGATAATTGCAACCATCTCGCCACCTGTTAGCGATCTGAGGATCTCGTCTTTCCTTGCTGTTACCGCCCCTTTCCTTCCTATTATTGGGTCCAGCGCATCGAATTTTCTGGCGTAGAATGAATCGACTGCCTCATTATACATCTTTCCTGATTCTTTAAGGAACTCCACGATTGATTCAGACGCCTTACCACTGTGCTCCGGTACAGTTTTCCAGAGCTTGCACAGATTTACTGCATGATCCGCAATTCTTTCAAGTATCCTGGAGAATATGAGGTAAAAGACACTGTTTGACTCGTCACTTTCCCCGCTCTTCACCTCTCTGTAAACATAAAGCTGATACCTGTCGACATCATCATCGCGATTTATGACGCTATCCAGCAGGGCAGAGTCTGAACCTGAAATACCGTTGATTGTATCCTCTATCATTGTCTGTACATTCAGAGACATTCGCCTCACAGCATTTGGAAGAGGAAAAGACTTGGAATCAAGGACATTCTGAAGCACCACAGACCTGGAAGATTCGTCAAATATCTCCACACCCATAACCAGCCTGGAGAATCTGGAAATTGCGTCCACCATACCTGCGTCCATGTATTTGGGGCTCCTGATGGTGAGTGTGTCGAATCCTGCTATGTAAAGGGATGTCAGTACGCGCTGAAAATATTCAGAGTTTGGTTTTCCTGTTACAGTGAGAGTCCTTGCATTCTCCTTTGGCCTTGCCTGTGAATGCGTTACAGTGAGGACCCCCTGAGAATCATCAATTATAACTTCACTGCCCTTGCTGATTCTCGCCTCCTTCACCCACTTTGACGGGAGAGATATTATGAATGTAGACCCTCCAGTAAGCTGGACCCTTCTGGTGTATGTTGCCATCTATTTATAAATGCATGCACATATATAGTGTTTTTGGCATTCACAATATAATTTATATACATCTGGACAGATTCTGATCCGCCGCACATCTTAAAAAAAGCGCCTCTTTATGGCGCCATTGATCTTCTGCTTGAGATCATCGCTGATCTCATCAATCCCATGGTCGCTTTTTTCATGTTCCGCTATTAGAGGAATCAGATCCTCAGCTTTCTTCGAAGAGACTTCATATGGACATTCCATTCCTGTGTCCCTGCACCTGAAATGATAACTTGCCATCCTGATCCTTTTAATATTCTTTTACTGCAATATTAAGTTTTCCAGTGATATTATGCATGATAACTTTCGGATATCCCATCCACATGAAAGAGGCTGAAAGTAGCGCAAAAAACATCTCCTGACCAGGCATAGTGCCTGATCATACCGAATCATGACTGTGGTGGAGGCTGGTTTCTCCTCTGCTGGCTGTATCTCATGCTGTTTCCTATGCTGCGGCCTATGAACACCCCTACTGCAAATATAAGTTCAAAGTATATGAGGTAAGTGAGGAGGTATGTTGGCACGAAGCCTTCAAAAAGATATATTTCCGGATCATGCACCGGGCCTCCCATTGGGCCGCTGTAGACAACTGTGCCATTTGGGTCTGTGTAACTGACATTGTATTTAAAAATGCCCTGAGGAAGATCAGATGTATTGTAATAATATCTGTATGTTGTGATGCCTGCGGAACTTGTTACTGTCGCGTTCAATGTATGCTGAGCACTGTAGCCTGAAGTCGCAATGTTAAGCACGACGCTTGATAGACTGACATTTGTTGATGAGTTCTGGGTTATTGTTATGGCATAGTGGAAGTCATTGGCTACAGAACCATAAGGCGTAACATTGCCTAAAACCTGAATACCGTTGGGAAAAGTCGTCTCAAATGTGGGATGCGATGAATATTCTATGCTGGCTACTATTGCAGAGGAGAGCATGGCAGCTATGATGAATACTACAATACTGCCGAGGAACCTTGGTTTAAGCTTGTAGAGTTTCGTAAAATGAAAACTGAAGAATGTGACTACGGGGACAAGAAATATGATCTCCCCGTACACATATACCGAAAGGACCACTATTATGGCAGAGGTCAGGATTGCAAGACCGAGCCCCGTGAACCTGTTATTCTTTTCAAGCCAGTTTCTGAGTTCAGACAATAGAACAGTAAAGATACCTTACTATATTGATTTATCCGCATGGCCACGGCAACTGAATTCTATTTCAAGTCGGTTCACCGGGAGATGGCACAGCTGCAAGTGATTTTATACTGCTGCAGATGCACTGCAACATTGGAAACCAGATGACTGCGAATACTGAATATACATGAAATGTCAGGGTGATTATGAGGACACAGGGATGCTGATATTACCTTCCTCTCTATATATCCTGAGGGCATTTATACATGCAAATGCCATTATTCACCTTGGTAATTTAGTTCAAGTGAATTTTAATATACTGGTAATAATCCAGTTCCATAATGTTGCCATCCATTGAAGAACTCCGGAAGATGCGCAAGAACCTCGGGATCAGCCAGAAGGAGCTTGCCAGGATAAGCGGCGTCAGCCAGTCCTATATAGCAAGGCTTGAAAAGGGCAGCATAAACCCTACATACGACAAGGTCAGGAAAATTTTTGATTACCTGAACCGCACAGGGCAGAAAGCAACCACCATTGACATAACTGCAGAGAAAATAATGACTGCCCCGGTTCTGACGTGCTCACCCACCGACTCAATAATAACCGCACTTAATGTGATGAGGGAAAAGGGATTTTCACAGCTTCCTGTTGCAACCCTTGACAGGAAGGTTGTGGGAACTGTGTCGGAATCAGACATAAATGATCTCCTGTTGAAGGGCAATACCATTGATTCCCTTAAAACACTGGTCGTCAGGAAGGTCATGGGCCCGGCGCTACCGCAACTCGACCGATCATCACCCATATCCATGATTTATCCACTTCTGAAATATTCAAGTGCGGTGCTCATAATGGAAAACGGAGAGCTGAAAGGTATTGTGACAAAGGCAGATATACTTAAAGCCGTTGAGGAATATGCCTGAGATAGTCACAATAGTTCTGGATATAGTTTATGCATTCATTCTTTTTATTCCGGCCTTCGTGGCCAATCCTGCTGCGGTGATCACCGGCGGGCACTACCCAATTGATGCGGGAAAGAATTTTCCGGATGGAAAACGCATCCTGGGAGACGGCAAAACCTGGACTGGATACTTCGGCGGATCCTTTGCAGGAGTGCTTGTAGGATTTATTCTTGCCGGCATTTTCTACATATCAGGCTTTGCCGGATCTCTTCCATATGGCAGGACGTTAATCGAAATTCTGACAGTTCTTCTGGCAATGTCCTTTGGATCGCTCACAGGTGATGTTGCCGGATCGTTCATAAAGAGAAGGATTGGAATTCAGAGGGGCGGGAAAGGCGCCCTTCTGGACCAGTGGCCCTTTGTGCTTGTCTCTTTCCTGTTTCTTTTCATATTTGCCAGGGCATTTTTCATGAGCTACTACGGGAACATAATAGGGGCTGTGGCCATACTGGTCATAACTCCTCCTCTCCACAGAGGTGTGAATATAATAGGCTTTGCAATGAAAAAGAAGGATGTCCCATGGTAGACGAAGTGAAAATGGTCATTGCGGTAAGGAAGGATCTTGACCTTGGCAAAGGGAAAATAGCAGCACAGGTTGCGCATGCTGCTGTTGCCTGCGCACTTAAGGCTGAGAAGAAGGACAGAAAAATTTTCAGGAAATGGATGGATGGTGGGCAGAAGAAGATCGTTGTGAGGCTTGCAAATCAGCAGGAGCTTCTGGAATTGAAGTCAAGGGCGGATTCGGAAGGCATAATTACCGAGGCAATATTCGATGCAGGCCACACACAGGTGGAACCGGGTACGCTGACATGCGTCGGCATTGGTCCTGCTGAGTCAGGCACCCTTGATCCAATTACCGGATCATTCAAGCTGCTTTGATATTTCACAGCAGAGCCAGGGCATTATCAATATCATTGATCAGGTCCTGCGAATCCTCGATGCCGCAGGAAAACCTCACGAGACCGTCTTCGATGCCCATGGCTTTTCTTCCTTCAGCCGGTATTGAGGAATGACTTGTTTCCACCGGGAGTGTCACCAGGCTCTCAACTCCGCCAAGGCTTGCCGCAACAGCCGGTATCTTCAGTGAAGCCATGAATTTCCTTGCACCGTTGAGACCTCCGGCAACCTCGAAGGATACCATGCCGCCATATCCTCTCAGCACCCTGCTGGCAATTGCATGGTAAGGTGATTCATCCAGACCGGGATAATAGACATGCACCACTTTTTTGTGCTGATTCAGAAATTTTGCAAGGTCCATTGCCACACGATTCTGTTTTTCAACCCTCAGGCCAATTGTCTTCATTCCCCTTGCTGCAAGGTATGACTGCAGCGGGTCTGTCACAGGGCCAGTGGTCCTTCTCACAGCAAGTAGCCTGCCAAACACATCCATGCTGTCTGTGCCAGCCAGCCCCAGCGTGACATCACTGTGACCTGAAATATACTTGGTTCCACTGTGCAGAACAACCGCTGCGCCGAATTTTGAGGGGTTCTGATTATACGGAGAGGCAAAGGTCGCATCAACAAGCAGCGGAATGTTGTTCTCCCTGCAAAAATTGCCTATTTTTTCAAGGTCGGCAACCTTGAGCGTCGGGTTTATTATGGATTCCAGGTAGAACAGGGCATGTCTTTCTGGATTAAATGACAGAGAATTGGCCTGGTCAATGCCTATGAAATCACATCCTATGCCAAATCTCTCCAGATAAGAGGAGAAGAAAGAATGCGTCTGCCCATAAAGCTCATTTATTGAGAGTATCCGGTCACCCCTGTTGCATAATGCAAATACTGCAGAGCTTATGGCTGCCATTCCTGAGGAGAATGCCAGACCAAATTTCACACCTTCCAGGGATGCGTACTTGGATTCCAGGGACTGCGTTGTGGGATTACCCCATCTTGTATACAGAAATGGTTCACCCCTGCTGCTGTCAATGTATGGATCGGCACTCCTGTTTGGTGACATGAATGTTGCTGTCTCAAATATTGGCGTGACCACATTTCCGAAACGATCGTCCATAATTTCTCCGGCATGCACTGCCCTTGTGTTGAAACCATCCCCATGATCCATGATGCGGTTATGCCTGTCGGTTCTTAAGGCATGTTGTTCATTTCATTACAGCTTCGTCTCGTAGCCTGTGGGTTTCTTTCCTGACATAATGATCCTGCCAACCCGGGATACCAGGAATGACATGGATATACCTATTATTAGGATTGGTAGCCATACAAGCAGGGGTTCGGATGAAAATCGTGAAAGGAGGCCAGTGCCCAGAACCGGTGCCATTGGCGCAATCAGGCCCAGAAGAAGCTGAAATGCTCCGAAATACTGCCCCCGCTTCTCCGCCGGCGATATTTTGCCAATAAGGCTGTATGTTACCGGCGATATGACGTTTTCCCCAATGGTGAGAAAAACAACATCCACAATAAGGAATGGGAAGCCGGAGAAGAATGCAAGAGCAAAGAATCCAATGGAATATATGGCACCCCCCAGGGCAATCCTGTTGAAATCTCGCATTCTGGCCAGCCCCCAGTTCACAGGCATCTGCAGGAACACAACCGCCAGGCCGTTCACTGAATACAGTATCCCGATCATGTAGTTTGGAACCCTGTCTATGTTGGTCCAGAAAAGCGTCAGTGTTGTGCCCCACTGGCCGGCTACAAACCACATGGATGCCACAAGGAGGCTCATTATCACGAATTTTGTGTCCCTCCACGGAAACTGGAAATTCCCTGTTTTGACGGAAAAATCAGTCTTTGTTTCCGATACATAGCGGATATAGAGCAGCCATTCCCCGGCTGTCAGCAGTGCAGGAAATAGGAAGACATAGAAATAGCTGATCTGGGACAGGAAACCGCCAA
This sequence comes from Thermoplasmataceae archaeon, assembly GCA_038729325.1. Lineage (GTDB taxonomy): Archaea > Thermoplasmatota > Thermoplasmata > Thermoplasmatales > Thermoplasmataceae > UBA509. The sequence goes on from JAVYSG010000001.1 coordinate 64,972, forward strand.
GGGCAGGACCAACTGAGAAGCCAAGGTTTCCGGCGATCCGCACCATGCTGAATGCATCTGTTCTCTGTTTCTCGTCCGTGGTATCTGTTATGACAACATTATCCAGAATCCCCTGAATACTCGTGAATGGCTCAACCAGGAGGAATGCTGAATAGATGAAATACAACGCCGAATGGAAGTAAATGGAGAACGCCATGAAAAGAAGAAGTGCCATTATGATTGGTGGAAGCCACACCGCCGCAATTCTTCTTCCCAGACGATCTATAAGGTTTCCTCCGTATATGGAAAAGGGAAGGCTGAGCAGGGCAGTGCCAAAGAACAGTATGCCGATCTGTATATACGGGACATGGCGTATGATCGAGAGGTACACCGGTATGAAGATCCAGGACTGGGATCGCCCCAGGATCCTGATGAGCTGGGCCATGGATATTGCAGAGACATGCCTGTTGCCCAACAGAACCCCGCCTGGAATCTTTAAGCGCATAAGTTATTTCCGGATTCTGCCGCCATATTGAGCGCGCTTATATGTTTTGTTACAGCATCAAATCATTACTTCAATATAGGTCAAACAGTTCACTTCCTGAATGTTCATAGCTCTTGAAGGCATTGACGGGTCAGGAAAGACCACAGTATCGTCAGGGCTCAGGGATAGACTGGAGAATGACGGGATCAGAGTTTTCCTTACCCATGAGCCAACCTTCAGCATTGAAGATATTGCCGGGAACCTTGTATCGCGCAGGGACCCGGAAAGTGCTCTGAAGCTCTTCTTCATGTTTACAGAGGACAGATACAGGCACCAGGCTGAGATCTCAGAGAAACTTGATCAGGGGTACCTTGTCATTTCAGATAGATACCTCTATTCATCCTTTGCCTATCAGGGATCGCTTCTTGAAGAGATTTTTGGCAACCCGGAAAAAGTTGTTACGTGGATGACAGGTGTCTCAGAGATCATAAACATACGGCCCGACCTGAACATTTACCTTGACATAAGTGCAGATACTGCAATTAAGAGGATCTGGAACCGGCGCAAAATAACAGGATTCGAAGATCTTCAATACCTGGACCGGGTCAGATCCTATTACACCGGAGTTCTCAGGAAACACCTGGTAATAATGAATGGAGAGGATTCACCCGAAGGGGTAATCAGTGCAATATATGACCTGATCAGGCAGTAGTGACAATAACCTCATCGGAGAGGATCAGAAGAGTATGCTCCGCCTGTGATATGAAAGATCCCCTGTGCTCCCTCAGGACGGCGAATTCACTCACTTCCTTTCCTTTCATCATTTTGCGCAGGTAATCTGTGTAGTCCGGCATTATTCTTGCCACCCACCGCTCCGCAAATGGGACGGTGTTGAAATTTTGGTACAGTGGCTCATCCTTCCTGACTTTTGTTCCACTTAGAATATATATGTGCCCTCCCGGACCATTGTGGATCATTCCTATGCCAGTGCTTGCAAATGGCTCAATTGCAATTGCCATATCTGAATGTAGCGTTTCGCCATTCCCGTCGTCGTAATTTGGAATAAATATCTCTGAATGAAGATCGTACCTGTTAAGCCCATGTCCGCCAAGATTCTTTATTGGCCTGAATCCATGTGATGTGATCACGCTGCCGATTTCCTGGCCAATGGATCTGATCTGAGCACCGGGCCTGACCTTCTTTATGGCGGCATTGAGGGCTTCCCGGGTTGCATCAATAAGATCACTGTGCTGTCCTGATTCGCCAACCTCCACCGTAGCAGCATTATCAGAAAGATAACCATCAACCGATGCACCCACATCTATCTTCACAACATCTCCCGTTGTAAATTTTTTCCTGTCACCAACATATGGAGAATAATGAGCAGCCTCATTGTTTATGGAAAGATTTACGGGAAATGATGGGACTGCCCCCTGTTCCCTGATGAAGCCTTCAATCTTTTCCGCAACGTCAAGAAGCAGCGCACCAGGCGCTGCCAGACTCTTTCCAAGTTCCAGTGCCTGCCTGCCTATCACGCCTGCCTCAAGATATTTCCTTTTCACTTCGGTATTCAGCTGAATCACTCACATTCAATATTCAAACATTCATAATTAATCTGATTGCTTATCTGAAAATAAGAGAAACATTTCATGAACCAAATCTGTCCTTTGCTGGAAATACTTGATGTGCTAATATTTGCAGAATTGTAATATACATTGCATTGTGAAGCCGTAATTTACATGTTTGTCTTATTGGGTCACTGGCATGTAAGACGTATCTTTCAGGATATCATTATATACCTCCGTTGCAACTTACGCTATGATTGTAGTACTGATTCTTTTCAAAGATTCTTCACTTTTTCATCTGTAATACTTTCCGGGGATTTATTAAAGCCAGGAATATGTGCCTCTCTTGATTCTGTATAGGGCAGGCCTCAACATCGAAAAGACTATAAATTCAATTAATATTAATATAGATTAATACTATTATAATAAAATTAATACCTCCTGACATGATGTCTTTTTCATGTCTCTGGAAGCACTGTCAGGCTATGGCTCAAAGGATAATGAGGACATCAAAATATCTAATAAATCGCTTACAGTGCCAGATTCATGGTCAGTCATTGAAAAAGCAAAACTGAATGGAATCAGCGGTTTTACCCATGTTATCGACCTTCTTGCGGAATCTTCCGGTGGAAAGAGGATCGGAATACTGTTTGTGACCGAGGATGAAGCCTCCCTGTATGAAGCACTTGGACGGATCCAGATTATGAAAAATGATCTCAATGTTCCGTTACGCCTCGTTATATGTGTACCAGACCAGATGGTAAATGTTGCAACCTCACTGGCAGTTTCTCCTGAGATCTTAATTGTCAATGAAATACGGTACAGAAATGCCAGGATCAACAAGAGTGATTCATCCGTAACAAAGGCAAACAGCAAAAATTCATCTGATTACATGAGGAAGGAAAGAGTCAAAAGGGATCGGATGAAAATAATGCTGGACGTGCTGAATCTTCTCCAGAATCAGGACAGTAGAATTACCAATATAATATACAGATGCAACCTGAATTATCGCATGGCATCTGATCTGCTGGAAGAAATGATCAGGAAAAATTATGTTCAGGTCATCAGAAATCGGAATGATCCTCCAGCATACGCCGTGACTAAGGATGGGGAGGAGGCTCTCAAAACAGCCCGGAAACTCTATGGATCAATATGAATCTATTGTTTCTTCTCCTTCCCACTATTATCCTTGCCACCTCCATTGGAGTCTACAAGGCGCTTAATGTAGAGATACGGAGGTACATGGATCAACTGAAGCAATCCTCAGAAGCCCGTCTGAGAGTGATGAATCTGGTATTCTTCAGGAAGATGCTTCAGTTTTTTGGAAATAGCAAGACCAGCAAGGCCACGGGAGAGATTCTGAATGAATTCGAAAGAAAGGAATACAAAAAGATAGAGAATGCAGGTAACATTGCAGGGGAGGCCATGGATGAAATAGAAGACCTGCACCGCTATCTCATGAGAATAAGCCAGAGCCAGAAGGAGATATCTTCACTGGAAACAATGTTCAATGTGCTTTCAAGAATGATTGTCATTTATGGTGCCACTGTTGCTGCTGCTCAGTATGTTGTTCTCGTTATCTCAGGCGAAATTTCGCACTTTGATCTCATAAGGATGCTGGTCAATATTATTGTTGAAGCAAGTCTGATATTCGGCATGATTGTGATACTCATTTATCTGGACATAAATCACCGCATCAAACTTATGAAACGTGAAGAGCTGAAAGATGCATGGCCTGGCGATAGTGAAATCGACTACACAAGTCCGGGCAGCATGTGAGTTTACAGATTCGTAATCTTATGCTCATTGAATTTCACTTTTGGTACTTCATAAACTTCTCTTGACAGCAGTGTTAATGTTCAATTAACGAATAAAATACGTTTCATCAATCTGAACCTATATTGCAAAAAGTTTTATGCAATTTTCATTGTAATTGATACAGACACATGAAAAAATTACAAGGACACGCTGTTGCGAGAATTGCCTCTGTAGCTCTGGCAGTAATTATTCTGGCCGTTGCAGGTGTTGTTCTCGTGCAGCCTCAGCCGAGACTGGTGAAGGAAGCGTATTCCTCATATTATCTCCAGTCGGACCTCAGCATTATGGATTCCCTCAGAAACAATACTCTATACGGAAATAATGTAACACTCATCAATCCTGGAATTATATACAATAATATAACAAAGGGAATCTTTATAGAGCTCCATCTTGAATACATTCCTCCTGAAGGGACGGATTCACCGATAAGCTACAGTTACAGCGTTACACTGTTGTCGACAAATCCTTCCTGGAATAAAGTGAGCTACCAGTCAACAGCTAGCCTGAATATCTCTTCGAAACCACAAAAGAATATTATGTTCCCTGTGAACGTAAGTTCCAATGTAAGTTTTGGAAATTCCATTAACAGGGAACTGGGATACAATTCCGGATATTCGTACGCACTGCTTTTCATGGCAACCGCAATTTCTGCATACGGAACCTCTTCTTCAAACGTCACACTCAGTCTCGCAGGTGTGGCTGACAGAATTTCTGGACCCTTTGACAGTCCTCTTTCAGGAGCACTGTACAAGAATGCCACCATTCCTGGAAAAGTAATAATAAAATTACCTGTGAATTATGCCTATCTACTTATTGCTGCAGGTATTGCGCTCCTGATATATCCTGCTACCACTGTAAAGAGAAAAAAAGCCGATGTAGTCAGGAAATTCAAGCGGGATAATGCAGATAACCTCATTGAAGTGAATGTGGGGCCATCCGAGGGTGCAATTGAAATATCCCGGCCAGAGGATGTTTTCAGGATGGCTGCATTCGTTGAAAGACCTGTATTCTCCCATGATGACATAATATACATAGAAATAGACGGCAAGACATACTTTGCGGAGATTAAAAAATGAAGGTGCGCTGGTACCTTCCTGTTCTCTACATAGCTATCTGGCAGCTGAGTTTTTATTTTAAGATCAGTTCCTGGTATATCCTTATTGGAACCATGCCACTTGTATTGTTCTATTATCAGAAATTCATGGGTGACAGAAGGTGGAAACTCTCTCCAGTTTTTTTTGCAATTTTTGCATTTCTTCTCATAATGCCCGCAGTGCTATCACATACCATTTCCGCGCATATTTATCCTTCTATATTCATAAATTCTGCGGTGTATTCATTTATTTTCTCTTTTACTCTGATTCCGGTTGTATTCTCAACAATTGTGGATATGAGCAACAGGAAACTTTTCAATGGAATGATTCTGTCCGGGCTGGCATATTTTCTGGTGATAACTCCTGTTTTTGAGCCATATACAGGGCTGCAGATTGTCAGGCTGCTCCTTTACCAGTTCAGTTTTGATCTGACCTTTTCTATGTATGTATCTTTTCTGTACCTTTCTGGGGGTAAAAAAAGCCTTGGTCCGTTCCTTTTTTTCGCATTATATTCCACCTTCTCCTTTATGGGATTTACAGAGAAGGTATCCCCCCTTTTCAATATTGTATGGGAGATAATTTCCATATCCATCCTCTTCTGGTTGACCTATTTTGTCATGGGTGAGAATTACTGGGTGAAAAAGCTCCTGAAGACAAAACACAGGATCAGGATCCGGACCAGGAGAAAGAAATCTGATATCGCTTTTGCCGCTGTGATGGCTGTAATTGCAGTTGGAGCCATTGGATCATACTACACACATACCATTGCTGCTGACCCGACACCCAGCATGTATCCCGTTATTGTTCCCGGTTCACTTCTCATAATAGAACCGGAACATCCTCAGTCAATTAAGCTGGGCGACATAATAGAATTCCACGCGCCCTGGGCAAATGGAACCCTTTATGCGCATAAGGTAGTAGATATAGAAAAAGTAAACGGACAGATCTATTTCAAAACAAGAGGCGTGAACAATCCTGTTGACGACCCTGGCATGGTTCCGGGAAGCG
>JAVYSG010000002.1:0-47871 GCA_038729325.1 Thermoplasmataceae archaeon
CAAAGAATCTAGACTTAAATTATTCCAATAATTACTAAATGGACCGGTCGGGATTTGAACCCGAGGCCTCCTGCTTGCAAAGCAGGCGATCTACCGCTGATCTACCGGCCCTAAATTTTACCAGAGGTATGAAGCAGCCTGAGAGTATTAAAACACTAAAAATACTTTTGCTCAGCTTGCTCGGTCTTGCCTGCAATATTGAATGCTGATTTAAATTCTGAGAACACTATTTGGAGAGAACAATTTTAGCATCTACGGCAAACGCATCGGCATCGGTAAGTATGAGCGGATTGATGTCAAGTGATATGATATTCCGACCATATTTATGAATCAGCAGTGAAAGTGATAACACTGTATCCACAAGTTTATTCTCGTTTACTTTAATGCCTCTGAATCCGTTTACGAATCTCCCGAGGGAAGTCTCCATTATCATTTCTCTCACATCGGAGCCAGATACATCAATGGCCCTGAAGGAGACGTCGTCGAAAATCTCAGCGAGTATGCCCCCTGCTCCGAGCATAATTACGTGGCCAAAGGTTGGATTATTGTTCACTCCAAGTATTGCTTCCACCTTACCCTGAATCATTTCCTCGACCAGGAAATTGTAACCTGGGAATCGTGAAGACAGCTCACTGAATGATGTTTCTAGCTGCATCCTATCGTTTATTCTCAAGACTACTGCTCCTGCATCAGACTTATGCAATAAATCGTGTCCAACAGCTTTCAGCACCAGCGGATAACGAAGTGAGATAACATCCGGAAGAGAATTTCCTTTGACCAGTACACCTGCAGGTGTCTTTATCCTGAATTCCCTTAGAAGCGCTTTTGCCTGGAATTCATCCATGACACCTCCGGGGTAATCCTCATACGACAGCATCATTCTTCCTCCTGACATAATATGAATATTTTGCAAGTGCCTCTGCGGATCGTACAGTCCTTGATATACTGGGAAATGCCGGAACGTGCTGCTTTTCCAGTGAAAGTAGCATCTGCTTGGCCTCTTTGAATCCCAGAACTCCCACAAGCAGAGGCTTACCCGTTCTCTGCCATTTGACTGCCACATCAACAAGATTCATGGTCATTTTAGGGGTCTGTGGAAGTGCATAAAGTATTATCATATCTATTTCATCTGCTTCATTCAGTATGGACAAAATGTCGTTAACCTGATTAACGCTGCCATCAGCTGTTATGTCTACAGGATTCTGCACAGATCCGAATGACACAATCACCTTTCTTATCTCTTCTTTTGTATGCTCAGAAAGTTCAGCTAATTTCAGATCAGGGTGGGCAGGAAGCGACAGAAGATCCGTGGTCACAACACCAACTCCTCCCGCGCTTGTTACGACAGCTATCCTGTTACCATGAGCATTGCTGGAGTAAGAAAGTGTCCTTGTAAAGTCCATCAGTTCGGTTTCATTCTGGGCGCGGACTATGCCAAGCTGCCTGAATATCCCTTCAATCACCCTGTCATCAGTAGCCATTGAAGCAGTGTGAAGCATTGCAGCCTTCGCTGCGGTCTCAGTTCTTCCGGATTTTAATATCACCACTGGCTTATTTTTTACAACATTGCTCATGATCCTGAAGAAGTCATGTCCGCGGGGTATGCTTTCAAGGTAAAGTGCTATGCCTTTCACTTCCGGCATAGAAGCAAGATAATTCAGGAGGTCAAGTTCATCCAGGTCCGATCGGTTACCTACATTTATGAACGAGTGTATTCCTGTTCCGAATTCAGAAATAGTATCCATTGTAAGGAGTCCAAGTGCACCACTCTGTGATATGAATGCAATGGGCCCCTCAGGAGGGAATCCAACTCTGTCTGCCGGAGTCAGAGTTGTGTTGAGTCCGCTGCCTGGAACATATATCCCCACAGTGTTAGGTCCTATTATCCTGGTATCTGTACCATCAATCAGGGAACTAATCCTGGACTGCAGAGCTTTTCCGTCATCTCCAGTTTCTGCGAAACCACCAGGAATCATCACAATGAACGGTACCTTAAGAGAAACGCAGTCCTGCACAACTGAAACGGATGATCTGGCGGGAATGGCAATGATGCACAGATCAATACTATGACCTATGGATTTTATGTCAGGATAGCACCTGATCCCCATTATTTCATCCTGTGAAGGATTGACCGGAAATATTCTTCCACGGTATCCGGATGAGATCATGTTTTTCAGGATCACATTCCCGATTTTTCCCGGGTCATTTGAGGCTCCCACAAGGCTTACAGATTCCGGCCGAAATAACTTTTCAAGCACATGAGGTGATTCACAGTGGGAATAATAATTATATTATTGCCTATGAATTTTAACATTTAATAATATTTCTGCACACAGATGTAATCTTGTATTTCCAGATATCCTGTATATAGAACCCATAATTAAGGAGATTTAAGAAAGTGAAATCATAAAATCCATAACGAATGCAAGGTATTCTGGCAATGATTTCCCATACGTGAACAAAGCTTCCCTTCATGGTCTTATCTTTTATATCCATGTAACAATTTGCCCACTGATGCAGCTGGTAAAACTGGGAGGAAGTGTGATAACTGTCAAGTCAAGATATCGTTATTTTCTCCAGCAAACCACCAGAAGAATTGTGCATGAACTTAAAAGAATTGATGACGAAATAATACTGGTTCACGGTGGTGGATCTTTTGGGCACATCAAGGCCAGTGAATTCCGGTTGAATGGAAGCCCGGCATCATCAGCACCTGATGGTATTTCCATTGTTCACAGGGACATGATGGAACTTGATCAGAGGATTATTGGTGTAATGCTGACCGAAGAAATGCCGGGCATCGGTATGCCGCCTTCCACTTTTCCGGACCCATTTATACCACCCTTCGGACTGATTCAATCATACATGGAAGCTGGAATGTTTCCTGTGACATTTGGTGATGTATATATCCGGAATGGGAATTCAGGTATTGTATCCGGCGACGACCTGATGCTGGCCCTTGCACTTCATTTCAAGCCCAGCAGAGTGATGTTTCTGAGTGATGTTGATGGAATATACGACAGAAATCCTAAGACACATCCAGAGGCTGAACTCAGGAAAGAGGTGAGGGGAAATGAGGCCTTTGAGCTTAACAGGGATGACGTGACAGGCGGAATGGGTAAGAAATTGGGGATAATGAAGAGAATAGCAGAAACTGGAACCGAAGTATACCTCCTGAACGGCAGACATCCTGAGAGGATCTGGACTATGGGAACAAAGGAATTCGTAGGTACGGTGATTCATTGATAGAAAACCGCAAGGAGGAACACATACGCATAGCGGAGACTGAGAATGTAACGACGGACCATAATTACTGGGATGACGTTGAGATAATTCATCAGGCAGTGCCGGAAGTGGATTTCGATGCAATCGATACCAGCGTGAAATTCCTCAATCACAAAATTGCCCATCCAATGATTATTTCATCAATGACGGGTGGCACTGACCTGGCAAAGAAGATAAACTACAATCTTTCGACTGTTGCTGAAAAATTCAACATACCCATGGGGGTAGGAAGCATGAGGGCAGCGGTTGAGAAGAAGGAACTGGCAGATACATTCTCTGTGATTCTGCAGAGCAAGGTTCCAGTGAGAATAGCAAACATAGGCGCCCCACAGCTTGTAAAGCAGGGAAAACCCCCCTTCAGCGACAGGGACATAGAATACGTAATGGGGCTGATTGAAGCTGACTATCTCATAGTTCATTTCAACTTCCTCCAGGAAATGGTGCAGCCTGAAGGAGACAGAAATGCAGTGGGCATACTTCGGAGGCTGAAAGAAATCGCCGGGAGTTATCCTGTAATTGCAAAAGAGACAGGAAATGGGATGTCACACGAAGCAGCACTCTCACTTAAGGACGCAGGAGTGAAGGCTATAGATGTCGGCGGGTTGGGTGGTACATCCTTTGCTGCAATAGAATATTACAGGGCCCGAAAGAGTGGCGATGTTGAAAAGATGAATTCAGGAAAATCGTTCTGGAACTGGGGAATACCTTCACCGGCATCCATAAAATACTGCCATGTTGGAATTCCTGTCATTGGGAGTGGTGGCCTGAGAAATGGGCTGGATCTTGCAAAGGCAATCATCATGGGTGCAGAGGCGGGAGGATTTGCGAGGACTTTGCTGAAAAGCGCCGATTCATCTGCTCAGGATATTGAAGCTACAGTCCTTCAGATCATCCGTGACCTTAAGATTGCAATGTTTCTCACTGGATCCCCATCAATTGCAAAGCTAAAAAAAGCCCGTCATTTCATAAGAGAACCGTTGAGATCGTGGATTGATGTCTATGACAGATGACGTATACGATGACGACATACCAAAGGAATTTGTGACGGAAACTCCATGCCCTTCATGCGGAGAGCCTCTCTACTTCATTTTCTACAGGACAAAGATAACATACGAGGAAGCCGTTGAGATAGAGACGTTCTTCTGCAAGAAATGCCTGTATAAGAGTACCGAGATAAGGCAGATAGATCGCAGGGAGCCAAAAACTCTGGTATTCCAGGTCAGGAATCACGACGATCTTAGAACAGTTCTCTACAGATCTCCTGAAGCAAGAATAAGCATACCGGAACTGGAAGCTGATATAGAGCCGGGTGAAATTTCCACCGGAGAGATAACTACTGTTGAGGGAATACTCAGCCAGATTCTGGATAAGCTGCAGCTTCTGGATGAAGACGACGCCTCTCCGGAAGATCTCAGGGCGATCAGGGAAAAGATAGAGGGAATTATTCAGGGCAGTGGAATGACGTTCACCTTTGTGATCGACGATCCCATGGGGAAAAGCCGCATAAACAGCGGAAGAGTCATAACGCTCAAACATGAAGGATAAGGCACCAGGGCGCATACGTAACGTGTCAGATTTATATATACTCCAACAATGATCCTGCGGTGCATAGCACATGACAATCGACTATACATCAGCATTGTTAGCCATAGCGGCATCCATATCAATAGCTGGCGGACTCATAGGCACAGGTATGGCACAGCAGGGTATTGGAGCTGCCGGAATGGGAATTATTGCTGAAAAACCGGAAAAGTTTGGGCAGGTACTGATATTTTTCGTTATCCCGGAGACCCTGTGGATAATCGGATTTGTCCTTGGAATAATTCTGCTTCTGCATATCCTGTGATGGTAAGATATGACGCTGGAAGATATCCTTAAGGACATAGAAGCCCGTGGAGATGGTGAGTTAAAGAATCTCAGTGAATACTATGAACAGAAGATATCAGAATTCAAGAAAAAGCAGGATATTGCCATAAGGAATCTTCAGGAGAAATATGAAAAGATCACAGAGGAAGAAGTGCGTTCGGTAGAGAGGACAACAATAAGCTCCGGGGAAATGGAAGCCCTGAAGATTGTGAGGTCCAGGGAAAGCAGCCTTATAGAGGAGGCCATGGGGAAAGCCACCATATATCTGAAGGAGCTGAGAAACTCCAGGTATTACAAGGATATTATGGCAAGAATGGTGGCGGTTGCCCGGGCCAGCCTTGGAGGCAAAATCATCATTAGGGTATCCTCCAGGGATTCCAGTCTCATTCCGCAATCCAAGGATCTGGTTATAAAGGAGGAGGAAGTTGATCCGTACGGCGGAATAATTGCACAGTCCAGCGATGGTTCCATGCAGGTTGAACTGACGCTCACATCCATAATGCAGGACATAAAGGAAAAACTGATATCCAGAATCTCAGAACACCTGGGGGAATGAAGATATGGACCCAACCTATACGGGTGCATTTGGAAGAGTTCGGGTCTACGGAAACGATTTTCTGCCTGGAGATTTTATCCGACGGCTGATGGCCACAAAGACCATAGATGAAATGGTCTCAGAACTCTTCAGCACCTTCTACAGGCAGGACATGGAACTCTTTACAGCGGTATACAAGGGAATAGACCTCATCAGCATCTCGTTAAATCACAGGCTGATACTCAGGAACAGGATAGCTCTTTTCGCAGCTCCGGTTCCGGGCCGTGACGTTATAAGGGCATATCTCTCAAAGTGGGACGTTTCCAATATAAAATCCGTGCTGTCATCCAAGTACCTTGGTTACGGCATCAAGGAAACAGAAAGCTTTCTTGTGAGTTTCAGGGATGTCCCCATCGGTATATTTGGCGGAAATCTGACCAGGGATGATTATAATGCCATGATGTCACAGAACTCTGTAGACTCAGTTGTCAATTATCTTTCAAACTTCGGGTACGGGCAGCAGATACTGCTCAATATGGACAGGTTCAGAAAATCAGGAGATATCAGCCTTCTTCTCTCTGCGCTTGATACCTATTATTACTCACAGCTGGTCGAATCCGTAAAATTCTACAATGGAGATGAAGGCCCTCTGAGAAGCTTCATTTCCGAGGAAATTGATCTTCGCAACCTGATGATAGTTCTGAAGAGCCTCGATCTGGGAATTGAGTTTGAAAGGATCAGGGAGGGCCTGATACCTGCAGGAACAATGGATATGGGAAGGCTCCAGGAAATTTTCTCAGCAGGCTCAGTTACACAGGCCATAGATAAGCTTGGAGGATACGGAAACATGAAGACGGCGGCAGAGGCTTATGAACAGACAAGGCGGCTTGAAACCCTTGAGAGTTCAATAAGATCTGATATCCTTAAAAGATACATCGATATTTTCAACTCACAGGCTCTTTCAATAGGTTCAGTATTTGCATTCATACTGCGATCAGAGCTTGAACGTGAGAGAATCAGGTCAGTTTCCCTGGGCAAGTATTATTCTGTCAGTGAGGACAGGATAAAAGCTCTGATATTCTGAGGTGATTTTATGATTAAGGGAGAAAAGGTAGGAAACATTGCAGTCATCGGCGAGAGGGAACTGGTTCTGGGGTTCCGCCTGGTCGGTGTTGAGAATTCATTTATTGCGGAGAAGGAGAAAGGGGTGGAAATGCTTAAGGAAATGATCAGGGAAAGAAAGTATTCGCTGATTATGATATCCGAGAGCATCAAGTCGTTTATGGATCAGAAAACGCTCAGGGCGGTTGAAACCTCAACCGATCCTGTGGTGGTTTTCATACCTCTTCCGGGAGGACAGGACCTGGAATCGGTCAATGATCTTGCCAGAAGGGTGCTTGGAGTGGAGATTGGTAGGTGAATTATGGGAAAGATAGTTAGAATTTCAGGGCCCGTGGTGGTTGCTGAAGATGTTGAAGACGCAAGAATGTTTGATGTGGTAAGGGTCGGTGAACTGGGTCTGGTGGGCGAGATAATACGAATTACAGGAAACCGGGCAACGGTTCAGGTTTATGAGGACACCAGCGGAATAAGGCCCGGGGAAAAGGTGGAAAGCACCCATAAGCCGCTTTCCGTTGATCTGGGTCCGGGGTTGCTCAAGTCCATATATGATGGAATACAGAGGCCGCTTGATGTCATCCGTGCAAAAACAGGAGATTTTATCAGGAGAGGATTCACTGCCGCACCGCTTGATGAGGAAAAACAGTGGGAATTCACTCCTGTCGTCAAGGATGGATCTAAAGTTGTGCAGGGGCAGATTATCGGAACTGTGCAGGAAACTGGTATAATAACTCACAAGGTTATGGTTCCATTTGGAATATCCGGGAAGATAAAGGGCCTGAAGGCAGGCAAATTCAAGGTTTCAGATAAAATAGCAGTGGTAGAGACAGAAGGTGGCGAGGAAATCATCCGGTTGAAGCAGGAATGGCCGGTCAGGGTTGCAAGGAAGGTTCTGCGGAAACTGGCCCCAGAAATACCGCTTATTACAGGCCAGAGAGTTATTGACACATTTTTCCCGGTTGCAAAGGGCGGAACGGTTGCCGTACCCGGTCCATTCGGAAGTGGAAAGACGGTGGTACAGCATCAGCTTTCAAAGTGGGCAGATAGCGACATAGTGGTCTACGTGGGATGCGGCGAGAGGGGGAACGAGATGACAGAAATCCTGACAACATTCCCTGAGCTTACTGATCCGAAGTCCGGGAAACCTCTTATGGAAAGAACTGTGCTCATTGCCAACACTTCAAATATGCCAGTGGCGGCAAGAGAGGCCAGCATATATACCGGCATAACAATTGCTGAATATTACAGAGATATGGGATATGGTGTTGCACTTATGGCAGACAGCACATCAAGATGGGCAGAAGCCCTTCGTGAGATATCCGGCAGACTTGAGGAAATGCCCGGTGAAGAGGGTTATCCTGCATATCTTGGAAGGAGGCTTTCAGAGTTCTATGAAAGATCAGGAAATGCTGTGGTCACATCGGACGACGACCGGATAGGATCAATTACAATTGTTGGTGCTGTATCACCACCTGGAGGAGACATATCTGAGCCTGTCTCTCAGAATACCCTGAGGGTAACAAGGGTTTTCTGGGCGCTGGATTCATCGCTTGCATCAAGACGGCATTTTCCGTCAATTAACTGGCTCAACAGTTATTCCCTCTATGAACCGGACCTGAGGAAATGGTTTGATGAAAACGTTGCAAAAGACTGGGGTGAAATGTATGACGAGGCCATGGGGATACTCCAGAAAGAGGCAGAATTACAGGAAGTTGTTCAGCTGGTCGGGTTTGATGCTCTTCCAGAGAGGGAAAAGAACATCCTGGACATTGCAAGAATGCTGAGGGAAGATTTCCTGCAGCAGAGTGCATTCGATGAGGTTGATCAGTACTGTTCCATAAAAAAACAGTATGGTATGCTGAAAGCAATCCTTGCGCTTGGAAAGGAGCAGTCCAAAGCTCTGGAGAAGGGGCTTTCCATGGTGCAGGTTCAGAGTGTCAGGGCACGTGATATGATTTCCAGGATGAAGGAGGTACGGGAAGAGGAATTTCCCGCTTACCTGGAGAATCTGCTGTCCGAGATCACAGGGCAGATTGAAAGTTTGATGGAGGCTTGAAAATGGCACAGGTTAGCTATAAAACCGTATCACAGATCGCAGGTCCACTTGTTTTCGTTGAAAAAGTGGAGAACGCGGCATATAATGAACTGGTGGAAATCACTCTGGGAAATGGGGAGAAGCGGTCCGGGCAGGTTCTGGATACAGGGAGAGGCCTGGCAATTGTTCAGGTTTTCGGTGCAACTTCTGGAATGGATGTCAGCAATACAAAGGTGAAGTTTCTGGGAAGCACAGCCAGGGTTTCAGTCTCAGACGAAATGCTGGGACGCATATTCAACGGGCTCGGTGAACCCATTGACGGCCTTCCTCCCATAGTGAGCAAGGAAAGGGTGGAGGTTGTGGGAAACGCCATGAATCCATATTCCAGGGAAGAACCCTCTGAGTTCATAGAGACAGGCATTTCCACCATAGATGGGATGAACACGCTGGTCAGGGGTCAGAAGCTTCCTATTTTCTCCTCAGCGGGGCTTTCCCACAACCGCCTTGCAGCACAGATTGCGCGACAGGCTAAGGTGCTTGGCAGCAGTGAGGATTTTGCAGTCATATTCGGTGCAATGGGAATAACCAGCGAGGAAGCAAACTACTTTGTGAGCGAATTCACAAAAACAGGGGCAATTTCCAGGTCTGTGCTCTTCCTCAATCTTTCATCAGATCCGAGCATGGAGAGGATAATCCTGCCCAAGGTTGCCCTCACAACTGCAGAGTATCTTGCTTACGAGAGGGAGATGCATATCCTTGTAATTCTCTCAGACATGACAAATTACTGTGAAGCTCTCCGTGAAATATCATCTGCAAGGGAGGAGGTTCCGGGAAGACGTGGTTTTCCAGGATACATGTATACAGACCTGAGCACAATTTATGAGAGGGCCGGAAAGATAAGGGGCAAGAACGGATCAATTACACAGATTCCCATTCTAACAATGCCCGGCGACGATATAACAAACCCGATTCCGGACCTTACGGGATACATAACAGAGGGACAGATTGTTCTCAGCAGGGATCTGCAGAGAAAGGGCATATATCCTCCGGTGGATGTTCTGCCATCACTTTCAAGGCTCATGAACCAGGGCATAGGCAAGGGAAGGACAAGAGAGGATCACCGCGGAGTAGCGGACCAGATATACGCTGCATATGCAAACGGCAAGGATCTGAGGTCTCTGAGCGCAATTGTTGGAGAGGAGGCGCTTGGCCCGAATGACAGGAAATACCTGAAATTTGCAGACGAGTTTGAGAAGAGGTACGTAAACCAGGGATTCTATGACGACAGATCCATTGAGGATACTCTGGGCATTGGCTGGGATCTGCTTTCCGAGCTGCCTGAATCCGACATGAAAAGGGTGAAGAAAGACTTCATTGACAGATACGGGAAATGGAATAAGGAGGAGTGATGTCGCAGCTTGATATTAAGCCCACAAGGATAGAACTTATACGGACAAATAGGAGGATAAAGCTTGCGAAACGCGGACTTGACCTCCTGAAGATGAAGCGCTCATCTCTCGTGATGGAATTTTTCTCCATCAGCAGGTCGGTTAAGGGCCTCAGGGAAAATCTCAGGGGGGACATAGGAGAAGCCATAGAAACCGTCAGGATGGCAGAGATAATATCCGGCACCATGGAGCTTGAGAGAATCGCTTATATGTCAGCTGATTCCACAGTTGCAGTTAACATGAAGAATGTGATGGGAGTAAGGATCCCAGAACTGAGTCGAAGCTATAACCAGACAATACTGTCGAATCAGTACAGAGCCATATCTGTTCCAACACCTATAAATGATGCCATAAAGACATTTGAGAGGATTTACGTTCAGCTGGTGGAGATAGCCGAGAAGGAAAACTCCATGAGAAAACTTCTGCACGAGATAGATAAGACAAAGAGAAGATCCAATGCTATTGAAAATATACTCATCCCCCAATTGACATCCAGCGCCAAGTTCATAAGAATGAGGCTGGACGAAATTGAAAGGGACATGTTCACAACACTGAAGATGATAAAGAGGAAGATGGGAAGAAGGGAGGAATCAGCTTAAATGAAATACTGGGAGCAGTCACTGTTAAAATACAAACAGCATATAGTAACGCCTGACGAGATAAGAAACAACCCCAATCTGAGGCTGTTCAGGAGGATCAGGATCTTATTTGCAGTGGCTAATCCGGTAATTTCAGTGGTTGTTCTTTCAATGATTGCACTGGGGGTTATATGATGGACGATCTTGAAACACTTAAGGTCATAAAAGAGAGAGAGGATTCCATAAATTCAAGGATTCAGGAAATCAAGGAACAGAAGGAAAGGGAAATCAGCAGCCTTGAATCTGGCATGGATGCCATCCTGAAAGCCAAGGAAGAGGAACTGGAGATACAGAAGCAGAAAAGTGTGGATGAAGCCCTTCGCTCAGCAAAGGCAAAGGCTGAAAGCCTCATCCGGGATGCTATGGCCAGATCATCAAGGCTAACTCTCCAGATAAAGGATGAGGAGATAGAGAATTACGTGCATGAAGCCATAATGGAGTACCTGGAGGCTTAATATGGGAATAAGGCCGGAGAAGATGATCAGGATAAGGATCATCGGATCAAACATGCGCAAGGACTCCATCATAACTGCGCTTCACGATGCCGGCGTAATACAGCTTGAGCAGGTCGCACCTGATGTGTCCAGGTTACTGGGCCCGGCAAAACCTGGCGAGAATTACAGAACAATAAACACTCTTCTACAGAGGTTCAGGGGATACGAGAACATCCTTCCTCCGTCTGAAGTCAAATCAAAGAAGACATTCACTTCCATATCAGAACTTGTGAAAGAAGCCTCCAGTGTTGATCTAGAGGATCACCTGAGGGTACTGAAGGATCAGGAAACTGATCTCATGGCAAGAATAAAGGAGATAGACAACAGGCTTTCCGTTGTGACAGACCTTCAGGGAATAAAGTACGATCTTTCAATTTTTAACGGCACAGCCATCATCTCATATATTCTTAAGGACTGGGATTCTGAAGATCCCGTTACGTCCATAAAAAGAACCATTCCCTCTGCATCCATTGTCCCGATCAACAGGAGAGCATACATCGTATCGATTCCTACCACAAGGGATTCTGATCTGGCAAGGATTGCCAATGACATGGGATTCAGAATAATACATATTCCAGAGATGACAGGGACACCGGAGGCCTACCTCAGCTACCTTACCGGGAAGAGGAAGGAGGATCAGGAATCTCTGGACAAGATTCATGCTGAACTGGCCCACATATCCTCTGATTACTACGAGGAAATAGCCCAGATAAGGGAGCAGCTGGAAATAGAGAATAAGAAGCTTGAGGTTTCTGAGAAACTGGCCTCCACTCAGGATACATTTGTGATGGAGGGGTGGGTTCCAAGGAAATATCTCACATCAACAGTGGATCTTGTGAACCAGGCAGCTGGCGGCAGCGTACTGATAAATGAGGTTGAGACAAAGGATGTACCCCCAACACTGCTTGAAAATCCAAAAAAATTCAGAATATTCGAATTCTTTGTGAGATTCTACAGCCTTCCACAGGAATTCGAGTTTGATCCCACAATGATTTTCGGTATTATATTCCCCATATTCTTCGGCATAATGGTTGGAGACTGGGGATATGGACTTGCCATTCTTGCACTTGCAATATGGATGGTGAGGAAGCTTTCCAGGCCTGGAAGCAAGACAATTCTTCCAAAGTCGCTCACAAGGTTCGCCATGACAATATTTGGCCGCAATCCTCTTCTCATACTTGGAAAAACGCTGATTCCCGCTTCAATAGTGGCCATCGCAGTTGGGCTTCTTTTCAACAACTTCTTTGGCTTTCCACTGCTTCCGGTGACAGTTTTCGAGACAAGCACAGGGTTTTCCGGGGCCCATATAGGAGCATTCCCTCCAACTCCAGCCGTAATATTCCATGTCTCATTCATGATACCGAAGCTGCTGCTGTTCACCGGATACATAGGACTGGCCATGGTTTCATTCGGGCTCATACTGGGGCTTGTAAATGAGGCTTCCCTGGGTCACAGGAAGGGAGTTGCAGGCAAGATAGGCTGGCTTATGATGGCATGGGGCATTGCAATATTCGGACTCGATCTCATACACCAGCACAGTGGGCTTTCATTCAACATTCACACAGATCCCAGCGCCGTTCTTTCCATCCTGGTATTTCTTGCAGGAATAATTGTGGTTGGGGTATCTGAGGGTACACGGGGGGCAGTTGAGATTCCATCCATAATCAGCCATATCCTTTCATACACCAGGATACTGGGAATACTCCTGGCCTCTGTGATTCTGGCCCAGGTCATTGATCTCATATTCATGAAGGGTGTGATGAAATCACCTGCACTTGCGGTGGTTGGCATAATAATTCTTATTCTCGGGCAGCTCTTCAACCTGGTCATCGCCATATTTGAGCCGGGCATACAGGGTGCAAGGCTTATCTATGTGGAATTTTTCTCAAAATTCTATTATGGAAACGGGAAGATTTTCAGGCCATTCAGGACGCAGAGAAAGTATACGAACCCGGCATACACCCTGGATCCAGAAAAGAAGTGATCAGGCCTTCTTTTCTCTTCCAACCATGATATATTTTCTGAAGCTGAATCCGGCCCAGGCTATTTCAATAACTCCGAAGGGCCATACTCCAGCAAGGAATCCATATGCCGAGGAAAACAGGCACATTACGCCGAACATCAGGGTGAACACCCTGTTTCTGTTCTCGTAAATGTAGAAGATCATCATTATGACGAGAACAACCGCACCATAGATATTCACAGGAGACAGAACCTGCATTGAAGGTGAATTCGCTGGCATAATAATTTGTTTGCTTCTGTACAGGCTCTCTGAATTACGTATCAGATAATGAAATCACTTTCGGCAGGTATTCTTACAAAATTGATGAGCTGAAAGGTATTCCGGATAAGGCTGCTGCTGACCCTCCCCCGTGGCTTCGTTCGAAGTTTCCATCCGGTCTCCAGCCTGAGGGCTGATATCTCCTCTCGCAGGACATCCCTGAATGCCTCCATCTCTTCAGTGTTTCGGAATGACATTGAGGACACAAAGTTGTATCCTCTTCTGCCTCGCAGCCCGGTGTGTTTTCTCAGAGTCACAGAGTAGGCAGTAGTTATATCGATGTCAACAGCACTGAGATCCATCAGGTTCCGCACAAACCTTGGATGGTAGAAATCGCTGATTCGCCTGTTATGTCTTGAATTGGTCAGCACAGTGTGGCTGCTGAATATATCCGGAGGTGCATTTGCTTCAAACATCGCCCCATAGAGGCGGAAAAAGAATGCATGGAGCCTTTCAAGCCCTCCCTGGGAGGTGCTGTAAACGAAAAACCGTCTTGATGTATGTGATGATAATGCAAGAAAGCGGTTCTCCTGACCGTCAGGAGGGAGTAGCAGATAGGACTTTTCAGCATAAAGAAGACTGTCTGTGCGTATATCATCCTGTGTGAATACGAGTTCCTCCCATTTCCCGGAGATCATGGAATGAGGTTATGGGAAGCAGTGTGATTATTTTTATGGTTTACGGTCAGAATTTCGTGGGAATGCAGGTATGATCGGCAAGGCGCAGACAAATATAATACATACATGAATATCAGCCCACATGGTTAGGGAACAGACTCCACAGGATTATCTTGAAATGAAAACACTCTCGGGTGTGAACGTTTCAGGAAATGGCAGAATGATATCCGTCATGTCATCTGCCACATATCACGAGAAGAAGAAACCGACGGCGTCCGATATTGTTCTGTTTGACACTGATACTGGCAGCGAGGTCAGGCGGTTTGGGGGAGACGGATCGAGAAACCACGATTCCAGATTCAGCCCTGATGGAAACAGGATTGCGTACCTGTGCAGGTCTGGAGAAAAAAATGAGCTTGTAATAGTTGATCTGGCCACCGGCCGGGAGGAGAGGCTTGTCCCTGATGGAAACCCTCAGGATCTGCAGTGGGCGGATTCCACTTCCCTGTATATACTGATGACAGAGCCGGAACCGCATGAAATTCGTGAAAGGAAAGAGAATGGCGATGATGGCTTCTACTTTGAAGAGGAAGATCGTTTCACATCCTTATACCTTTACAGGCCGGGATATGGAATTCAGCAGCTAACATCTGGAATTCAGGTATGGGAGTTTACCGCTGGAGGTGAACTGATTGCAATGGTTACGTCCGGGAAACCACAGGAATATTCATGGTATCACACTTCAATTTCAGTGATGAGGAAAGGTGACTGGCAGATAAGGAATATATACACCCCTGAATGGAGAGCAGTTGCCAGACCGCGCATTTCCCAAGACGGGAAAAAGATAGCGTTCCTGGAATCACTATGGAGCGACCGCGGTGTCACTGCCGGCGACATTCTCATCTGCAGCACAGACGGATCGGATCCTGTCAATATTACGGATGGCATGGATAAGAGCTTCTGTGACATGTTCTGGACAAAGGATGCAGTCCTTCACACACTCTGGACTAGGGAATGCAGTTACGGCATATCGGCATTCGGTGAATCCGGCTTCAGGGATATATGGACGGAAGAAGGCACAGTGATGCCGATCTTTGCACCCGAGTTCCAGCCCCTGGGAAATGGGTATGCCATGGTGATTCAGGATGCCAGATCGCCACAGGAACTTTATTCCTTGATTGATGGAAAAATAAGGAGAATATCCTCAGAGAACCAGAAATTGCGTGAATGCAGGGCATACCCCAGCGAGGTGGTAAGATGGGAATCTTCAGATGGAACAGGAATCTACGGCATATTCAGGTCAGCAGGAAAGGACAGGCCGGTCGTGGTATATGTCCACGGCGGGCCAACTTCATATTCCCCGGTAGCGTTCATTGACAGGAGCACCTACCTGATCTCCAGAGGATTCTCAGTGTTTTTGCCCAATTACAGGGGAAGCATAGGGAAGGGAAGGAAATACGCTGAGGCCAATCGTGGTGACATGGGCGGAATGGATCTGCAGGACATCATTGCCGGCATGGACTTCCTCAAAAGAAGCGGCCGCGCATCCACCGACAGGTGGTTCATAACTGGGGGATCATACGGCGGATTCATGACGGCTTGGGCAATAACGCAGACAGACCGATTCTCGGCTGCAGTTGGGCTCTTCGGCATATCTGACTGGCTCAGCTTCCACGGGGTCACAAACATACCGGACTGGGACAGCATACATTACAATGCATCTCCTTACAGCAGCGACCTGTACAGGAAGTTCTCAGCGCTGTATCACCTGAAAAAGGTGAAGACACCAGTTCTCCTGATGCATGGGGTTGATGATCCCTGCGTGCCTGTGGGACAGTACTTGCAGTTCTACAGAGGCCTCAAGGATCTTGGAAAGGAGGTGAGGCTGCTCCTCTTTCCCCGTGAAGGGCATGGATTCACAGAAAAGAAACACATAATAATGAATATGGAGGAGACTGTTAAGTGGTTCAGGAAATATTCACCCCAGGGTTTCTCTGACGAACCCTGAGAATACCTCCATGGATTCCTTAAACTCATCAGGAGCTCCCGTGAAGCATAACCTGAAGGATTTAGGCTGGCCAAAATAGTCGCCAGGGTCCAGAAAGAGCCCATATTTCTCAAGTGCCGCAGTGCACAGCTCCACAGAATCCATATTCCCTGAATATTTTATGAGTGCGAACGGTGCATGCCTGGGCGGCACCCATGAAAGTGCTGGTGCATCCTTAACGACACTGGACAGTAAACGGAGATTTGGTTCAACTACTGTTCTGGCCCTTTCCTGGAATCTCTTCCTGTTAAGGAGGCACTGGCCTGCTATCCAGAGCGGATAGGTCGGATTTCTTGTGCCGGTAATGTCCCTCAGCCTGTCCAGTATCCTGATCTTTTCTGGAGATGTAACGATCCAGCCAACGCGCATTCCGGAAAAGCCATAGAACTTTGTCATACTGCCGTTAACCATGATGTCAGGATTCCCATCATACACGCTCTCAGGGCGATCCTTAAGTGTGAATTCAAGAAACGCTTCGTCCACATAAACGAAATCTCCAGTGGAAACAGATCCCCTGACATCTTTCAGATATTTCCGGTCGTGGAGGCTTCCCAGCGGGTTATTGGGGTTTGACATGAAAACTGCCTTTCTTCCGCTGGCTGAAGTCAGGATTTCCGGAAGTTTATCAAATGGAGCAGTGACCGTTCTGACACCCATGTTTGCAGGAACATTGAAAATAGGTTCATATTCAGGAACGCCTGTGAATACGGATGCATCCATGGCCCTGGCCATCAGGCTGATGAGAAAAATTGCCTCGGAACCACCGGTTGTCAGGAAAATTCCGGCGGGATCATAGCCGTAAAGATCGGACAGGATATTTATGAAGTATTGATCCGGGCTGCTGGTTTCCCGCTTCATGTCCTCAAGCGAGGTGTTAACTCCCATGCTCTGGAAATCCGGCTCCGGAAGGCCACTGAGGGAAAGGTTGTACCTGGCAAGGTGCATTCGTTCCTCGATCCATCTCAGAAGCCTGACATCCTGAGGAAACATTCAGTTCACCTCCTCCGGCCCATCTGTTCAAGGGTTTCTTCAACCGCAACATCCACGGATTGATCGCTGTTATATTTATTGGTCCACCCGGTAGAAAAGAGTTTATTCACATCCAGCTGGGCTACCTTCACGTCCCCTGCCCATCCTCTTCCATCAAGGCCACCAGTATACCTGAATTTCACATCATGCAGTCCCATCTTTTCAGAGACAGTCTGTGCAATCTTTGTCACTGAAGTGGTTTCCCTGTTTCCAAGGTTGATTATATCTGTTTTTGCTGATCTGTCATGCACGTGTATCATGGAACCAACGCAGTCCTGCACATGCATGTATGATTTCCTCTGGGTCCCGTCTCCAAGGATTTCAAGCTCTTCCCGGTTCTTCTGCAGCTTCCTGATAAAGTCAAAAATGACACCATGAGTTGAATTTTTCCCGACTATGTTTGCAAACCGGAAAATTGTCCCTCTCATGCCATAATAGTGTGAATAGGAAGTTATGAAGCCTTCCCCGGCCATTTTGGAGGCGCCGTAACTTGATATTGGCATATAAGGACCGTAATTTTCAGGAGTTGGCAGAAGTGCTGCCTCGCCATATACTGTGGAGCTGGAAGCAAAAAGGATCTCCTTAACATCGTTTTTCCTCATGTATTCCAGCAGGTTGAATGTTCCAGCAACATTGTTCCTGAAATCAACTTCCGGGCCGTTCGATCCATTTCTGACATCAGAGTTTGCAGCCAGATGCACAACCACGTCCACGTCCCTTAGATCATTGCGTTCATGGAGCGATGATATATCTTCCCTGAGAAATCTGAAATCCTTTCTATTGAGATACCTGCTTATGTACCTGTCGTCAACATTGGAAAGGTTGTCAACTACGGTTATTCGATTTGTCTCAACAAGCTTTTCAACCATGTTGGAACCTATAAAACCGGCTCCGCCGGTGATCAGGATATGTTTTCCTTTCAATAGTTTCACTCCTACTGTTATTATCTTGGTTCTCAAATAGGATTCGGTCCATCAGATCCTGTAGTCACGGTATCCCATATAAAATGCCAGATCGTATGCAATCTTGACAAGAGCTGCGGAAAAAAATACCCCCTGGGGGAAAATTTCCATAAACACGCCAGCTATTCCAGGTCCCGGGATCTGAAAGGCATTCCTCACCGCCAGGAAACTGGAATTTGCTGCAACTCTGGAATCCCTGGGTATTCTGGTATTCACGAAACTGTCTCTGGCAGGCACATCCATCTGGCTTGTGCTCTGCCTGAGGAAGAGAAAGATTTCGCTCAATGCAAGCATATGGAAGACCGGCACCAGGAAAAGCATAACATTGCTGACAAGATGGGTATAAACCATTGTCCTCACAAGCCCGATCCTTCCCGAGAGATATCCTGAGGCCACAACTGAAAGGGCGGTGATTATATTAACAGCAATGAATATGAGACCCGCCTGAGAGAGTGTGATATGGTATACTTCCTCGAACCACAGGGATATAACAGCGGTGTTTACCAGACCTCCCCCCAGGGAATCAGCAGAGAATAGAACCATCAGTTTACGGACATCAGTCCGGACGGCAGGATCAGATATTGCTTTCCCCTTTTCATGGCGAATGACATCCGGGAAATTCAGTGGAATATAAAGGATAATCTGTACAGCTGACAGAACAAGGTTGACAGCGAAAATCAGGGTGAAGTTACCGGCTCCCATGAGAAAGAGGAAATAAGAGGCAATTGCACCACTGCCATAGGATGCAAAATTGTACAGGGTGAACATGTGGTTCTTCTCTTTCTGGTTCTCAGAGTAAGTGCTGATGGCGAACTGCTCCAGGGACTGATTGACTGAGTAATCCCTGCCGCCAAGTGACAATCCTCCAACCACTATGGCAGTAATAAGGGCCAGAGGGCTGCGTCCCAGGAATAATATGATCATTGCAGCTGCAAGGACAGAAGAAAGGAAGAGAAGTCTGGTCTTTGTGTGCCAGGGCAGGGCAGTGTAGGTATAAAGGAACACGGTTGATATGCCGATGCTGGCGAATATGACAAGTGATGTATCAAGGGGGGTATACCCATGTGCGGCCAGAAAAAAGGGGGCACTGATTGCAAGGGATACAAATATGAATGATCTCGTGGATTTTGTCGCTGACAGGATAATGCTGCCCCGGTGCATACGGCGCATGAGTCCCATACTGGTTTTAATTTTTGGGGTGTTTTACAGCATTTTTAGCAAAAAAGCCGCTTATCCTGCAATGTGGATGAATTGTGATCTGTTCATATTCTGTAAAATTATCCGCTTTTAAATGCTGTGGACATGCGGGAATTGAAGCCTGATAAGCCATCGAAAAATGGCGTGAAACGGAATGACGCCTCTGGAATACATGGAAGAGAGGCCGTCGATGAAGCAGGGACCTCCCATGGCTTGCAATATGGAGGATATCGAATGAGAATCCAGACAGATGGACGCATCCAGCCCACCGGACCAGAATCATGAAATATTCTGGAAGCACTGGAATGTTCATCTCTCTGTAAGATAGCAGAATTTATGGCTTTTCTATGATTATACTGAAGGTAAAATTTTTACATCCGCCTGAATTCGATATTCCATGCCGAAAAAAGTCGTGGTTGTTGGAGCAGGGGCTGGAGGTGGCCTCACCGCAAGCAGGATAAGAAAGATGGTACCGGAAGGCCAGGCTGAGATCACAGTCATTGACAGAACCGGAAGAACTGATTTCCAGCCTTCCTACACGCTTGTCTCTCTGGGAAACAGAGAACCATCACAGATCAGCGTCAGCATGGAAAAGTTCGCAAAGACTGGAATCAGGTCCATAAAGGGGGAAGTCACAGATGTGGATGTCAGGAATCGCACTGTTACCGTCGGGACTCAGAAGATAGCATATGATACCATTGTACTCTCGCCGGGCGTAAAATTCGACGGAAAATCCTTTCCCGGCTATGACAGTGCGTATCATTTCTGGGATATGGAGAATTCCATTGCGCTCAGGAAAAAACTTTCGGAATTCAGGGGAGGAAAGATTGTCCTTGGCGTAACAACACAGATGTACAAATGTCCGCCTGTGCCATGGGAAATGGCAATGATGCTTGATGACTATTTCAGGGCAAGGGGAATAAGAGACAGAGTGGAGATCACTGTTGCACACTGGGCCAGGAAGCCAATGGCAATGTTTGGACCCGTTATATCTGATCCTGTAGCCGGATGGCTGGAAGAGAAGGGCATCAACACAATTAATGGCTTCAAGCTCACCGCCATTGATGGGGAAGGGCAGAAGCTTCTGGGAGAATCCGGAGAAAACGTGGACTACGATCTTGCAATAGTTGCGCCCCCGCACAGGCCGCCTGACTTTGTATCAGGAAACGCAGATCTGGCTTCAGCAAGCGGCTGGCTGGATTCAAACACAAATAACTTCAGGAACAGGTCATACGATGATGTTTATGCAATAGGAGATGCCATAGCTCCATCAATAGGAATTGGCATGGCGGGTGTATTTGCCCATTTCCAGGCAGATACCGCCGCATCATATGTTGCAGGTGACATAATTGGTTCGTACGATCCGGTGCCATACAATACACTGGGGCTGTGTGCTTCAGATACCGGCGATGCCGGGTGGATTGCCTACTGCGATTTCCGGCATAAGATTGCTGATGCCAGTACTCCATTTCCGGACTGCAGATCAATGGGAAGAAGTAGAATACTTAAGGTTGCCCACGCAATCTATGAGAAGTATTTCCTGGCCAGCATATACGGCGGGTGGTACTGATGGAAACCAATGATGCAAGAATCGAGAAAATTCTCGGCATGATTGAGGACCTTGAACCAACACTGAAGACCATTAAGAAACTGCAGGAATCAGGTCTCATGTCTATTCTTGATGCTCTGGCGGAGCAGTCTGACGTCATGTTCAATTATGCCAGCAGCATGGATATTCTTGGGGCTGCCTCAGCCTTGATCAGATTTATCCCACTAATCAGCAGCGCAGTGGGGGATCTTGACCCTGAAAGGCTTGAATCCACAATGAGGACGATTTCATGGAATACTCTCTTTTCAAGTGTGCTTACAGCCATTGAATCAATGGGCAGAGAGATTGGGAAAATTGAAATGCCATCATCGCGGCCAGGAATTATGGCACTTCTGTCCGAGGCTAGAAGTCCTGAGACAACCTTTCTCCTGAGACTGATGCGTGGCGTCGTCAGGGATATGATGGATCAGGAGATGAAAAACAGGGGGAGCAGCGTAAAACCTCATGAGTAAAATCTGTAATCATATAGTATCATAACGTTTGCGTAGGGATCAACCTCCCTTATCCTTGATATGCTGCCTCTGGCGTTTCCCAGGTTCTCGGAGAAACATGTGTATACGCCTGCACTGCTGTCAGATATGGAAAATATTGTCTGGGGAGCCAGTATCTCCCTGACCTTTTCTGGAGAGGTGGAAAAAATTGAGTAGAGAACAACATCACCACTGGTCAGATCAAGTTCTGTAATCACACCAATGATGCGGTTCCTCATGAGGAGATTCAGGCGCCTTTTGGCGGTCATGTATGGGATATCAAGATGGTTTGACAGCTCAGTAACCGACATGCGTGGATCTGTTTTCAAAAGTCTTATGATTTCCAGGTCTGTGCTGTTTATATTCATTCCAAGGGGCATGGGTGGCGGCACATACCGCATCACAGGAGTACCAAGCTTGGACATGGCATCGGCAATCTTTCTTTCAACATCGGCCTGATCCTTGCCGGAAAAACCGTAAAGGCTTATCTCCTCAAGGCATTTTATCTTTGATACAACATCCCCGTCGTAATCCTTTTCAGTCCGGAATGCTGCAAATGCCTCAAGCTGTCCGTTTATTCTTGGGCTCACGTGCAGGGAGAATCCCCTGATAATGCCATCATCCATAAGCCGGCTCATTCTGTAGTTCAAAGCCTGCGCTGATATGCCAAGATCCAGCGCTATCTTTCTCTGGGCGATCCTCCCGTCCTTCAGGATACTGAAAAGAATCCTCTTGTCGGTTACATCCATTCAGCTGACCTATTCAATGCAGTTCATTAAGTTTATCAATTCATGCTTCCCGGTGAAACAGAATGCCTCTGACCTTCCTTACGCCCTGCTGTCTCAATGATTCTGTCAAGCCCGTCACGAATTTTAACCAGAATGTCCATGCTGTACGGATTCAACGTTATGGTGTCCATCATCACTTCAATGCTTTCGTCACTGCAGATGCCCTCAAATTCGGACAGCATTCTTGAGCTTCTTGTGGAAAGGGATGTCTCAGCTTTCCCTGATGAATGGGCCAGCATAGACAGAATGTAAGGCCTGACAAGAAGATCAATCATTGCTCTGTCATGATCGGAGGACGACATAATTTTAAGGGGACTTCCCGGGAACATCCGATGGATGACATCAGTTGAACCGGGGATGGAATAATCCTCTATGTAAATTATATCCCCCGGTTTCCCTGAATTTATTGTTGACGGGCCAAAGAGAGGGTGAATGCTTATGATCCGCCCGGAGAAAGGCTTTAAGGGAGCCTTTACCGAGCAAATCTCAACAAGTCTGCCCGGATCAGTGCAGTTGCTGATGATTTTCACTGCAGCAGGAAGCGGGACAGCAAGGAGTGCGTAATCCACAGAATCAAGTATTTCACCGGTAAAGTCAGTGCCGTGAACAGGTATGGTGGTGTGGCCAGATCCATTCAGAAGCTTCATGGCAGCAGAGCCAAATCTCCCGGTATATCCTACCACAGCTATCTTCAATGCACCACCACCGCAATCATGTTCAGGCGGGAAGTGTCAGGTGGAAAGGTGCTGAATTTCAAAAGTCCCTCCTCCGGCATCCAGGCCAGATCTCCGGGGCAGCCATCTCCAAGGGATATCTCTGGAATGTTTTCATGGGGTTTTCCCATCACAATGTGTCCGCCCCTCATCTGTATTGCAGTCTTCAGGGGTGCCGGAATATCAATCTGTGTCAGAAACTCCACACCTGGGGCAGCCAGTACAGTTCCAAGCAGGGTGAGCAGATGATCCCTGTTTCCCCTGAAGGCCACATTATTCTCTCTTCTGGCATTCACCATACTTGTGGAAGATTCCTGTACCCTGATGGAAAATTCGAAAAGTGATACAAGAATTGAACGGAGGACATCGTCATTGATGCCGGAATCCCTGATAACATCGAGTTCACGCTCCCTCAGCCTGAGATCCATCCCGCTGGAATTCTTGATCAGAGCTATGCGTGAGGACAGTTCCATGCGTTCCGAGAACAGGTGCAGTATTGCAATGGAATTATTCAGAATCCTTGTTCTCAATTCTGGAAGCTCATCACCATCCACTGTTTCCATAAAATGAATCACTCTCCGAAATATACATGACATGATATAGCATATCATTCAATAAAAATTCTTTCACTGAGCCGGATGACCTTTATTAGAGACGTCCGCATTTAAAAGGCATATGAAAAATGAACTCAGTAATGAGACCAGCAGCGGTATAATGGTCTACAGGATTGGTCAGGACGGGAAAAGAGAATACCTTTTTCTGGTGAGGAAGGAAGGCTTCCTGGATTTCCCAAAGGGGCACATAGAGGAGGGTGAGACGGAAGAAGATGCAGCAAGGCGCGAAACCCTTGAGGAGACTGGCATGAACGTTAACATAATTCCAGGCTTCAGGCATGAGATGGATTACCTCTTCAGCCACAGGGACCAGAAGGTGAAAAAGAAGGTTGTCATGTTTGCAGGAAAGGCACCTGATTATGAATCGCCAACCATTTCCCATGAACATATGGGGTTTGTGTGGATAAAATACGAGGATGCAATGAAATCGCTGGCATACGAGAACCAGAGGAAAATGCTTGAGGAAGTGGACAGGTTCCTGGATTCACTATGAAATTTTTGAGAGAGAGCCGTTTTCCATCCGGTATACATGTTCTGCAAGGTCTGCATCACCAGAGTTGTGGCTCACAAAGATGATGTCGATGCTTTTCTCCCTTGCGGCAGCTGATATGGATTTAATGAAAACAGAACTGTCGCTTATTCCGGAGGTCACTTCATCCATTATTACGAGGTCCGGACTGTGAAAAATGGCACTTGCAGCCGCAACGCGCATTCTCTGGCCAAGGCTCAACTCTGAAACTTTCCCGCTGAAATCTATTCCAAGGCTTTCCTTCAGGGATTTTATTTCATCACGGTATCTGTCCGGGTTTCTGGGCCAGGCAATGTGAGAATCCACGTCCAGATTCATAAGGACGGTGTCGCTGTTCAGGTATATGATTCCCCGTTGCTGCAGATCAGCATGGGTGACATCCCTGCCGTTCACCAGAACCCTGCCTGAGAACTGGCTGAAGTGCCCAGCTAATGCCCTGAGAAATGTGGTTTTGCCTGATCCATTCTCCCCAAATATGAATATGATTCCTGAATCGGTAAGCGCCGCATTCAGCACAAATGTACCCCTTGACATGCTTACAGCCGCATCCACAGTCATACCTGGCCTCCTGCCTGTCTGCTTCTGCCGGCTAACCTGGCCACTGCAAGGACTGCAAGGGAAACAATTATCATTACCGCTGATGCGGTAATGGCAACACCTGGCCCGAAATATCCATAGTACTGGTAGATGAGTACCGACGCTGCGCTGACTCCATTGAAAGGATACTGTGTAACATAATATGCAACAATTGCTATGGACCCAAACTCACTCATTGCACGGCTCATGGATGTCAGCATGGAAGAAAGAACCTGCCTGAGCATTCCCGGAAGCACGGCACCATAAAGCGTCCTTATTCTTGACGCGCCTAACGACTGAGAAAGAAGGTCGGGAAATATATTCCTGGAGGAGAAGGCAGACTGCATTGATCTGATGTAAATGGGCGCAGAAACAAATGCCAGGGCCATGATCATCCCCTGTATGGTATCAAAGAAATCTATGCCAATGGATTCCAGAAACTTTCCTGTAGGCGTGAATGGACTCCCCAGGATGAGAATGGCAATTCCCACTATGGGGTGCGGTATGGAAGCAGGTATATCGGCAATGGTCTCCATTCCCCTGTGCACTCTGGAAGAAAGTTCATAGGCAAGGGGTGTGAATATTATGAACACAAGAACTGCTGACAGAATGGACGTAAACAGGGTCAGGGCTATGGCCTTCATCACTGTTATCCCGTATCCCTGCTGATCATGGTAAACTGCCAGCCCGTAGACCAGTATGAGAATAATGGGGATGGAGATGATTGCCACAGAAACAACAGAGAATACCCACAGGATGTCTTTGTTCTGCCTCATTGGAATACACTGTTCCATATCAAGCTGCTATCATGACAGTATTGGTCCTCCATATACAAGTCTGCCTTCTGAGGCCAGTGCTGTGATACTGGCAGGCGGCAGTGTATTGTTGAACAGAATTGGCTTTTCCAGAGGTCTCAAGCCGTATGCCGACAGGAACGAATCATTTCCCGGGATATAGCTGACAAATTCAACAGATGCTGCAGGGTCTGTCCCGTTTGCAAGTGCGGAGGCATAGAGATATATGGGTGCGCCTGACTGTTCACCTGCGGTTGTATTGTAGTGAAATTCAGAGTAGAATGTGGAAAGACTGGTATTCCCAAAACTCAGCTGAGCCGGCAGTTCAACATAATCAAGGTTCTTGGAGATTGCGGCGGATCTGTATATGTATAGAAATCCTATATCGCCATCCAGAAGTGGAGAAACAAGTTCTGCAGCGTTTGAATCTGATCTGACTGCCTGGTTTTTCATAATCCTTTCCGTGAAGAATGAACTGTTATTCTCATAAAGGCTGCCTGCAATCTCAAGAGACAGGTATGCCCTCAGTCCGGCAGGGTCACTGCTTGCGTTGGATATCCCTACCTTTACACTTCCGGAAGTCAGGTCAAGAAATGCATCCCTGTATGCCGCATCTCTCTGCGATGTATTCGAGGTGCTGTTTGCCTTTGAGAAGAGGCTGACTATGTTATTAACAGTTGAATTCTGATGGCCGTCGTATGCCAGTACAAGCTGGTCAGAGGCAAATGCCATTGCCCATCCGCTGTACCTGTGCCCGAGTGAAGCTTCTGTGTAGGTGCTCAGTGCCACAGATATGAATACACTGGCAGGAACACCCTGGGATATCTCTTCAGCCAGCGTGTAGGAACCTCCGCCCTTTGCCGGTTCTACAGCAATTCCTGTGGCGTTATGAAAACGGGAGATTAATGCATTGGTTTCTGCGACATACGCATCTGCGGAATAGAACACCAGCCCTGTGGCAGGCCTGTCAAGTTCAACGCCGACTCCAACCCCAATCATGATTATTGCCACAAGTATGGCTGCTACAACGGTTTTTCGCATCTGCTGTTTATCCCTCGGGTAAATATAAACAGTTTGAAAGCTGGCAAAAATTAAACAATATCGTTTTACTGTTACCATTATGGCCGGGAAAAGAGGGCTTGATCATGGATTCCTCACCGCGAGGCAGATGCAGATAGTGAGGATGCGGAAAGATGGATTGAAGCAGAGTGAGATTGCCGAACGGCTTGGAACCACACGGCAGAATATTGCCATACTTGAACACCGGGCCATGGAGAAAATAGAGGAGGCAGCCATTACGCTCCAGATGCTTGAGGGCGAGGGTACGGTGTGCGTAACCGGTATATCATCAGGCACTCACATACTTGACGCTGTAAGGATACTCATAGAAAAGGCAGACGCAAACGGTATCAGGCTTAAGGGAAACATGGTGGATCTGGTTTCGTGGTTCAAGTCAAACATGGAAGGGAGCATAATTTCCGGCAGGATAAATACAGGAGTGAGGGTGATGATTCTCGCGGATGGAAGGTGCCTCAAACTCCCCGTCAGATGAGGTCACCTGAATCTCATGGTCCCACCTGATGGGCTGCCAGGCTGTTTGTACCTGAACAGCATGGAATACAGGTGCAGCGGTGTCCTGCCCTTCTGTTCAGGCTCCTTCAGGCCAATGAAGAGGAGGGATGACAGAAACCTTCCGGAAAACACCACAGAATATGAAAATATCAGTGCAAGGTGCAGGGGGAAATGATCAATCATGATCTGGAGAAGGTAACCCCCGGTAAGTGCTCCCACCAGATAGACAATCCCGTTGAATCCGTTTATTATTGATATGTACTCTGCCCTGTGTCCGGTGGGGACAATATCAAGAAGGTAGGAATTCATCACCACATTCTGTATGGAGCCCAGTACTCCACTGTACAGCTCCATTATGATAAATTCCCAGAAATTAGTGAAGAAGGCATATAGGAGCGGTATGGCGCTGAGCATCATGCGATTGGCAAGGATTAGTGGTGCACGGTTTATGTTGTCGGTCACTTTTCCAAGGAGATACTGGACAAACACGGACATGGAGAGGGATGCAACTGTCAGAATTGCAACATCTGACAGGCTGAAGTGCATGACAAGCACAATTGTTATGGGAAACATGGGCCATGCCATTGACCAGAAGAGCCCCTGTACATTCATGGCCATGAAGTACTTATAAAACAGTGGATTCTTTTTCAGATCCCTGAGAGTTTTCCGGATGTTTCCAGTTAGCTCCTTCTGCTTCTCCGGCTCCTTCAACATTCCCATGAGTATTCCTGAAATAACGTAGGAGGCAGCCGAAGCAGAAAACGGTATGAATATGTCAGTTGTAACCTGCCCCTGGAACAGGAATGTCATTACAACCAGCGATCCGATTGTTCCAAGGGAGCTCAGGATATTTATTAAGGAGAGAAATTTGCCCCGTGTTGTTGCGTCAGTCTGGTCAGCAATCAGGGAGAACCAGTTCACCGTAATGAGCGATGCAAATAGAGAGATTGCGGCATAAACAATAACCAGTTGCACCGGTGTTCTTATTCTCCCCATCATGTACCAGAGGATGGCAAGAATGGCGCTTCCTACAATCAGGAAAGGCCTCCGCCTGCCAACGCGGTCGCTGAGTCTGCCCCACAGGAGTTGCCCGCCATTTGAAAGTGCATTGGCTGTGGACTGGAGCCAGCCCATTTCCACGGCAGTTGCCCCAATATAAACTCCGAAAACTCCCACGAATGAACTTGCGGCAGTTGCCCCCACAGCCACAACAAATGACCGGATTGCAATCAACGTCTTATTGAACATAATATGACCTGAAGGGCGATCTGCAGCAATATCTACTCTTATTATAATGTTATCAGCGCCGGTATTATGTGATTTCAGGGCCTGTTGCTGACGAGACCAGTGAATACTTAAATATTTGAACAAAATGTAAGGATGTCCTTACAAATTACAGGGTGTGTCTGTTGAATAGAGGCAGGAGATCTGAAGGTGGAGTTCTGGAGACCATTCTGGCCGGCTCCGGAATTTTCATAGCAACTTATGATCTGGCAGCCATATCGGTGGCACTGCTTGTTCTTAGAAGGGCATGGAGTCTGAATGGCTTCGAACTTTCAATTCTTGGATCTGCTGCTCTTTTCGGTGCCATTGCTGGATCGGCGACTGCCGGTATATTTGCGGACAGGTTTGGCAGGCGTGCGCTTCTGGTTGGGGATTTCATAGCATACGTAGCAGCTTCTGTCGGGAGTGCATTTTCTCCTGATTTTTCATGGCTTTTTGCCTTCAGATTTATTGTTGGAATCGGCATTGGAGCTGATTTTGCAGTTGTATTCCCCTATATTTCAGAAATAAAAACTGCTGGAACAAGAGGACGGAACATGGCAACAGTGATGATGGCGGCTAACTTCGGAATGATCATAGCCTATGGTCTTGGAGGTGTATTTCTGGGTGCAGGATCACAGGGATGGAGAATTGTGCTTCTTGCAGGAGGACTTATGGCTGTTCCGGTCATATTCATGCGGAGCAGAATCAGCGAATCAGCATCCTGGAAAAGGTCAAGGCTTCCTCATATGCGCGACATTCTTGCAGGTTTCCGCAGGGATGATATCAAAAAAATTGCTGTCTCGTCCGCAGCATGGTTCTCATATCAGGTGAGCGACCAGGGGCTTTCCGTGTTCCTTCCACTCCTGCTTCTCACCACGCTTGGCACAGACAATTCCATTTCATCCTATGGCAGCCTTCTGGTTAAATCGGTCACAATACCTGCCGCCATCGTGACCGTTATTCTCATAGACAGGATAGGGCGAAAACCACTTCAGATATCGGGATTTCTTGGAAGGGCGGTGCCACTCATAGCACTGTCAGCAATAATGGTGTATACAGGTGGAAAATACGGGTTCCTTGAAATAGGTCTCCTGCTTGCTGCCTATTTCTTCGGTGCAATGGGGCCGGACAAGACCATTGTAATATCTCCTGCCGAGCAGTTCGGTACGGAAATCAGGGCCACAGGCCAGGGAATCGCTGAATCCATAGGTCGTACAGGAGGGCTTGCAGGGGTTCTTGGTTATGGCATACTCTCTGCCATTTATGGGCCATGGGCGGGCATTATGTATTTCGGGATTTTTGCCGTTGCCGGATTCCTGGTGAGCACGATAATGAAAGAAACGGGACCAATGGCCACAAGGGACAGGACGCTCGCTGAAGACACCTCATGGTCAGGGAAGTGATCCTTCAGAAGACGGTTGCTGCGGAGGAATGAAGAAGCTGAAAAAGATCATGCGCATTTCTGTTCAGGGACCGGAACTGCTCAAACGTTATCTGCTGTTCAGCATCTGAAAGGGCTCTATCAGGATCATTATGAACCTCAACCTCAAGCATGGTGGCACCAGCTGCAACCGCCGCGAGTGCCAGTGGCTCAACAAGTTCACGCCTGCCAGCCGGATGGCTGGGGTCAGCACACACAGGCAGATGGGTCATTCTCCCGAGCGCAACTATTGCACCTGAATCCATGGTGAATCTTGTGACTCCCTCAAAGCTTCTTATCCCTCTGTAACACATAATTACATCCGGATTTCCGCCTGAAAGGATGTATTCCGCCGATCCCAGCCACTCATTTATGGAATTGCCCATTCCATTCTTCAACAGCACAGGCATATGGACCGTACCTGCAAATTTGAGCAGTGAGAAATTCTGAGAATTCCTGCTTCCAATCTGCAGTATGTCAACACTGTCCTGAAAATACGGGAACTGTGACGGATCAAGAATCTCTGAGACCACCGGAAGGCCGGTTTCATCTGAAGCATCCTTCAGCAGCTTAAGACCCTGAATGCCCAGGCCCTGAAAGGAATACGGGCTGGTGCGTGGCTTGAATGCGCCACCCCTGAGAATATCCGCACCGGATTTTTTCAGCTCCGCCGCAATGGCTGATATCTGTTCACCCGATTCCACTGCACAGGGGCCGGCTGCAATGACAAGCCTGTCAGGGCCTATGTTCAGATCCCTAACATGCACTCTGGTTGAAGCCGGTTTGAACTTTCTGGAGGCAAGTCCTTCGCTGATAGTTATCCCCAGATATCCCGGATCAATATCTGCCGAATGATCTGCAAGGATCACATCGCGGTCATAAAGACGTATTTTCCTGAATGATGCAGATGACGCCTGAAGCAAATCACTCAGTCCGGCACTGCTTTCACTGTCCTTCGGAATGATCAACAATTTATATCGTGATAGACATTATCTAACACTATTAAAGTTTTATCATAACAGCCGGCAATACAGTATATGGGTTGTTCACCATGATCCTGCTGCTCAGGCCGATTTCCATTTTCCGGTATAATTTATTTTAACTCAAGCACTTAGAAACTGTATTTTAGTTGGTTATAATCAGGAAATGTGGATAATGACACACGGCTGATAATAGCATTGCTAATCGGAGTGCTCATGGGAGCAGTGGATTCCACAATAGTGCTTCTTGCCCTTCCAACCATTACTGTGGACCTGAATACACAGCTTTCCTATTCCATATGGATAATAATGATCTATCTGCTTGTTATCGCAGTGGGCACAACACAGTTCGGACGCCTTGGAGATATACTGACAAGAAAGGTTATCTTCAACACAGGACTGGGGCTGTTCACAGTGGGATCTGCCCTCTGCGGTGCCTCAAGTGGAATCGCTGAACTCATAGCTTTCAGGGCTGTCCAGGCATGCGGTGCCTCAATGATTCAGTCAAACAGCGGTGCCATAGTGGCTGATAATTTTCCACCCAACAAGAGAGGGCGTGTTTTCGGCTACACAGCCGTGGGGTATAATGCAGGCGCAATGCTGGGAATTGTTCTTGGTGGCATAATAACAACCTTCATCGGATGGAGGTATATATTCTACATAAACGTCCCAATCGGTGCATTTGCCATATATTTCGGTACAAGATATATCAGGAAGGGACACAGGGTTGAGAACAGGCTGGACATCCCTGGAACCATAACACTGGCCCTTGCCCTGATACTGATTTCATATGCCGCAGTTGACATAGCGTCCTACGGCGTAAGGTCACTGAACATTTTTCTGATCCTTGGCGGCATTGCTGTTCTCATTATCTTCATAATCATAGAGAGAAGGGTAGCAAAACCCCTCCTTCCCATGAAGATATTCAGGATAAGGATACTGACATTTTCAATCATGGCATCATTTTTCCAGAGCCTTGGCTTTCTTGCGGTGGTTTTCATAATAATAATGTATCTGCAGGGGATAAGGGGGCTCTCTCCATTCTACAGTTCACTTCTGCTTCTACCGGGATACGTTGTCGGCAGTATAATGGGCCCGGAATTTGGAAAGATCACTGACAGGGTCGGGTCCAGGATTCCTGCAACAGCCGGCCTTGCAATGATGGGGGCCTCTGTTCTGGTCTATTCCACACTTACGGTCACTTCATCACTTTACATAGTCCTGTTCGCTTCATTTCTTACAGGCCTCGGATCATCCATGTTCTTTCCTGCAAACAACAGCGCCGTTATGGCCAACTCCCCAAGGGAACTTTACGGATTGTCATCGGGATTTCTCAGGACCATGGCCAATATAGGCATGCTTGGAAGCTTTGTTGTGGCCATATCCATTGCCAGCATATCAGTTCCAAGATATGTGGCGTTTGAGGTTTTTGCTGGGCTGGGAAAACTTCTGGGAAACGTTTCAACTGCCTTCATGGGCGGAATACATGCTGCACTTTATGTATCACTTGGAATACTCACCGTTGCCGCAATCCTGTCCATTGTGAGAGGTAAGGAGAACAGGGGGCCGACAGCACAGAATCCCCCGGCCAGGGTTGCAGAAAAATGACCGGCAGGCATCCCGATAAGAGCAGGATATAATGCGTGCCGACTCTGAAATTGTTTAAGGCATAATACGCAATCAACATTGGCGGAAGTGAATGATCAAATGCTGGATGATGACTTGGATGGAATAATTGAAAGCTACGGCTGGAAGGGGATGAATGGACTTTACAGGCCAGCATTTCGAAGAGGATCCATAGCCGATATACCGGGTGCTCTGATGGAATCGCAGGGCATTTATCATGATCAGAGGTCTCCCGATATGCTCCGCCATGTCTCCGAGGCCTCAGATCACACTGTTTTCATTTTGGTTGATGGCCTTGGGCACAGCACGATCCAGTATGCCCTGGGCAACTACAGAGTTGTAAATTTGAGGGAATTCATGGAGGAATCTGTATACGTTCCCGCTACCAGCATCTTTCCATCCACAACATCAACTGCAACTGTAACTCTTCACACCGGCATGGACCCCGAAGAGCACGGCATAATCGGTTATATACAGTACCTGAAAGAGATTGGTTCTGTGTGCAATATGATATCTCTTAGCCCGCTTGGCATGAGGAACAGGTCGCTTGTGGACAGCTCCAGTGTATTTTCACACATCTACAGGCACGGAACATTACATGAAAAGTTCTCAGGAGAGGGAATAGATTCTTTCCTGTACATGCCGTACAATATAAGAAACAGCGGACTTACGCGCATCACTGGAAAGGGATCGGTTATGAGGCCATACCATTCAATTTCACACATGTTTACAGCGCTGAAAAATGATATTCTTTCTACGGGCCGCAGAAGCTTCCACTTCTGCTATATTTCTACAGTTGACACAATATCACACAAGATCGGCCCGTACTCGCAGGAAACAGCTGAAGATATTGATTCAATATTCTATTTCATAAAGCATGCTCTGGGGGAAAACGTGGCAGGTTCAGGTACGTCTGTCACCATTTCAGCCGATCACGGCCACACTGTTGTGAATCAGGACAGGGTTGACGATCTCTCAAGGGACAGAATCCTGAGGAGAATGCTTGCATCTCCTGCCACCGGAGATGAGAGGGCTCCATTCATAAGGATCATGCATGAACAGGAAAGCGACTTTCTTGATCACATGGGTAAAAGATATCCGGGGCACATGGCAGTCAGCACCAGGCAACTGATGGATCAGGGGTTTTTCGGGAGAAGCTCATCTACCAGCCTTGATCCTGACATGTTCTCAGACTATACCATAATTCCTGCACAGGACAGCGGCATCATTGATACATCGCTTTCCTCTCTGGACCCTGAGTGGTCCAACATCGATATGATTGGAATGCATGGGGGGTTCAGCCGTGAAGAGATGATCGTCCCCATAATCACAAAGAAATTCTGAAATTCACCGCATCAAGTTGATGTCCTTTCTGATCAGGCAGGCTGCACTGCATGCGACCGTGTGGAATCTTGAAACAGGCCAGTATACGTCGATTGAGCTTATAATTTCATTCCAAACTGTGAATTGACTCTGCATTCTGTAAGTAAATACACCTGCACCATTATATTTTAACCATAATGTTTAAAAATAGCACTTTCTTTCTTACATGATTTACATGATTTCCAGATTCTGAATTATGGCCTCATGGTGGTGAATTTTCCATTAGATGGAACAATCACACCAGAAAATGGAATCATGCACAGCAGGATACTCGGGATGATTGAGCATGGAAGTAAGAAATGTCACAGTAATCGGATCAGGTGAGATGGGCCATGGAATAGCAGAGATAATGGCCATAAATGGTTACAACGTTGGACTGGAGGACGTCTCCCAGGAAATTCTTGGGCATGCCATGGAAAATATCAGGAAAAGCCTGTCTAAGCTTCATGATAAGGGACAGGTGAAGGACACCGTTGAGGCAGTGATGTCACGTATAACTGCCTGTACTTCTCTGGAAGAATCCGTAAAAGGCGCCGACCTTGTGATCGAGGCTGTTCCTGAGATTGAAGACCTGAAAAAGAAGGTGTTCAAGGACATTGAAAAATTCAGCAGAAGGGATACTATTCTGGCTTCGAACACTTCCAACATCAGGATATCAGATATAGCTGCGGGCCTGAAAGAACCCAATCGAGTTGCCGGTCTTCATTTTTTCAACCCTCCGGTTCTTCTGAAACTTGTCGAAATTATTAAGGGTGAAAAAACCTCTGACAGCACCATTGATATCCTGTATAATCTTGTGAAGAGCCTTAATAAATATCCAATAAGGGTAATGAAGGACATACCCGGATTCGTGGTGAACAGGGTCAATGCACCTGGCACGCTTCTGATGTGCCTGCTTGTCGACAGCGGAACTGTCGGCGTAGAGGAACTGGATGCTTTCATGAAGAAACAGGGGTTCCCAATGGGTCCATTTGAACTGGCCGATTATGTTGGGGTGGACGTAGCATATCATTCCCTTGAATACTTCGCCAGAACAGTAAATCCGGATTATGGCAGATGCAGCCTGTTCGCCGGCTTGTACAGCAAAAAACATCTGGGAATGAAAACTGGCAGGGGCTTCTACGACTGGTCAGGTGGAAGACCGGTGATTCATCCTGAAAAGGCAACGGACAAGATTACCCCACTGGATTTTTATGCAGTGGAGATCAACGAGGCAGTGAAACTGGTGGAGTTGGGAGTTGCGTCCCCTGAGGACATAGAAACGGGTGTAAGGTTCGGGCTGAACAGGAAGTACGGCCCGGTTACGGAAGCAAAGGATATTACAAATGACCAGGTACTGGCGAAACTGGAGGAACTGGGAAAGAAATTCAACAATTCTGTCTTTGAACCAGCGGAATCAATTAAGAATGGAAGGATGAAAGCTGTTCTGGGTCTCGAGGCTCAGGCGCACGAATCAGTGACTACCGTTAAAAATAGCGATCTCACAGCTGACATGGGGTCCGATTTCAGGAACATCGTTCTTGAAAGGCCGGAGAAGAGGATCGCAAGGATTATATTTAACAGGCCGAAGTACAACACCATCAGCTCGGATCTTCTCGGAGAACTTGAAACTGCACTTAGAATGCTGTGGAATGAACGCGAGGTATCAGTAATAATAATAACTGGAAAGGGACCAATTCTTTCTGCAGGAGCAGACCTGAAGGAATTCACCATGAGCAGCTATGAATTCATGGAATCTTCAAGAAGGGGAGAACGTATATTCGAAATGCTGTCTGATATGCCCAAACTCACAATGGTGGTCATGAAGGGCTTTGCACTTGGAGGTGGATTCGAGATGTCACTGGCCTGTGATATGCGTGTTGGCACCGAGGATGTGAAGATGGGTTTCCCGGAAGTGAACCTTGGTCTTGTTCCCGGATGGGGAGGTTCTCAGAGGCTCGCACGCATAGTCGGTCTGGGGAGAGCCATGGAGCTTACGGTTACCGGTAAGCGGATAAGTGGAAAAGAGGCATACGCAATGGGTATACTTAACATGGTGGCAGAGGATGCAGACAGGGCAGCCCTTGAGTATGCAAAATCAATAGCGCAAAAATCCGCTCCGATCTCCATAGCTCTGATAAAGAGGCTCCTGAACAAGGGAAACACAGTGCCACGGGATGTTGGTCTCGAGATGGAGGCCTTCGCGGCCGGAGTTGCATTCTCCACCGAAGATCTGAAGGAGGGAATTTCCGCTTTCTTTGAAAAGAGGGAGCCCGGATTCAGGGGAAAGTGAGTGCGATGGATGCATATGTTGTGGATTTCATGCGAACAGCTTTTTCAAGGTCAAGGCCAAGGGAGCCGGAGAAGGATGTCTTCAACAGCATACGAATGGACGAAGCTGTGGCTTTGCTGATCAAGGAACTCGTTGTGAGGACCGGAATAAATCCCCATGAGATTGATGATGTCATAACCGGTTGCGCATTTCAGGTCGGAGAAAACTGGCTGTACGGAGGGAGAATGCCGGTGCTTCTGGCAGGTCTTCCCGTGGAGGTGCCGGCAATGGCTATTGACAGGCAGTGTTCTTCGTCGATGGCTGCTGTTGCATCAGGTGCATTTGAGGTCATGTCCGGCAACTCCAGGGTAGTTCTGGCTGGGGGAATGGAGCACATGACCCATGTTCCAATGGGAAACAATCCCATGGTAGCGTATAATGAGAAGCTTCTGACGGACCCGGCTTACCAGGAATACCACATGGACGTTGGCTTCAACATGGGCCTCACGGCAGAAAAGCTTGCCAGGAGGGAGGACATAACAAGGGAAGAGATGGACCGGCTGGCATTCAGAAGCCACAAGCTGGCTGCGGATGCACTAGACAGGGGATGGTTCAGGGATGAGATCCTGCCACTGAACGTGAAACAGAACGGTAACGACCTCAGTGTGGACATGGATCAGAGCATAAGGAAGGATACCACAATGGAGGCACTGAGATCGCTGAAGCCTGCATTCAGCCAGAATGGCCTTGTAACGGCAGGTAACTCATCGCCTCTGAATGCCGGTGCATCCATGCTCATGGTGATGGATGAGAATACAATGGACAGATACGGCATCAGGCCCATGGCCAGGATAGTATCTTTCGGGTGGGCAGGAGTTGACCCCAGCGTCATGGGAGAGGGTCCCGTGCCCGCAACCAGGAAGGCACTTAAGAAAGCAGGTCTCTCAGTGGATGACATAGATTACTGGGAGATCAATGAGGCATTCGCAGTTGTGGTTCTCAATGCCATAAAGAAGCTTGGAATAGATCCTGAAAGGGTCAACATACATGGCGGTGCAATAGCCATTGGTCACCCTCTGGGTGCAACAGGTGCAAGACTTGTTGGCACTCTTTCAAGAATACTGAATGAAAAGAAGGCTCATTATGGTGTTGCAACACTCTGTGTTGGCGGCGGACAGGGATATACGACCGTGCTGGAAAGGGTGTGAAGATGGATTTCAGTCTTCCGGAAGCGGTTGAAAGGAAAAGGAAGAAGATCAGGGAATTTGCCCTGAAGGAATTTACTGAAAGTAAAAAGCGGTACTATGATGAAAACGAGAAATTCCCATTTGAGATACTGCACATGGCACTGGACAATAAACTCATTGACTTTGCAAATCCGTGGGAGTTCATGGTGGCGATTGAAGAGCTCTTCAGGGTTGATCCCGGGCTTGGCAACTCAATAATATCCTACGCATTCGGTTCTGAAATACTGAAGCTGTACGGGAATGAAGACCAGAAGGCCAGATACCTTGATCCTGTACTCAGGGGAGAGAAGATCATGGCGCTGGGAGTCACGGAGCCCGTTGCAGGAAGCGACGTTGCCGGCATTGCAAGCAGGATTGAGAGGGAGCCTGGAGGAGACTGGCTGCTCAATGGATCAAAGATGTTCATAACCAACGGAACAGTTGCCGATCTGTATCTGGTACTTGCCAGGAGCGAACCCTCAGAATCCGGAGATCAGCGGCACCGGAATATGACACTCTCCATAGTTGAGCCAAGATGGGAGGGCTTCAGCAGGACAAAACTCACCGGAAAACTGGGCGTCCGGGCTACAGATACAGCGGAGCTGGTCTTCAGCAATGTCAGGGTGCCTGCAGGAAACATCGTTGGAGAACCGGGGAAGGGATTCTACTACGTGATGAAATTCTTTGATATATCCCGGGTGTACATATCAGCCCAGTCGGTAGGCATTGCGCATGGTGCTCTTGATGCCATTGTGGAAAGATCAAGGACAGACCCGGAATTTGCATCAAGGGAGGGAATTCAATTCACCATCTCTGAAATTGCAACGCGAATAGACGCAGCAAGGCTGCTTACCTACAGGGCTGCATCGCTTCTTTTCAATTTCAATCCGGATCCGG
This sequence comes from Thermoplasmataceae archaeon, assembly GCA_038729325.1. Lineage (GTDB taxonomy): Archaea > Thermoplasmatota > Thermoplasmata > Thermoplasmatales > Thermoplasmataceae > UBA509. Next base: position 38,268 of record JAVYSG010000002.1, read on the forward strand.
TATTTACCAGCATGGCAAAATACTATGCCGCCGAAACAGCTACATACGCTGCGGAAACAGCCATGAAGGTGCTGGGCATGGACGGGGCTGTAACGTCTCTTGAACGGCTGTTCAGGGATGCCAAAATAATGGAGATATGGGAAGGTTCCAGTGAAATTGAGAAACTGGTCATTTACCGCATGTTCATGAAAAAGGAGGGAGAAGAAAATGGACGAAGAACACAGGATACTTGAATCAATGGTGCATGAATTTGTTCAGAAAGAGATTCAGCCTCTCTCAAAGGACATAGAACTCACAGGTATTCCAGAAGGGCTGATACGGAAACTTGCAGATCAGGGATTCATGGGAGCAATTGTCCCGGATCGCTTTGGTGGATCCAATATGGACAGGGCCGGATACTCAATTCTTCTGAGAGAAATTGCCATGGAAAGCCCATCGGTAGCGTTCCACATAATGATGCAAAACACCTTTGCCGCAAATATCCTTATGGCAAATCCAGAAATGGGCAGCATTATTTCCGAAATATCAAAGGGCCGGATGAATGTGTCTTTCTATCTGCCTGATCTTGTCGGATTTGACAATTCAGGAAAACTCGCTATCAGGGATAATCACATCACGGGAACACTGAGTGCGTTCCTAAACTCAAGACCTGATGCGTGCATTGTACCGGTGGCCAATGAGGGTTATTTTCTTGTGCATGAAGGCTTTACTGCCAGTGAACGCAGCGAACAGCTTGGACTGAGGGGCATGGCAATGTCAGCAATGGAATTCAACTCCTCGCTTGACAGATGCCAGAGGATTGAAATCAACACAGGTAGCATTATTGAATCAAGTTATCTCCCGCTGGCTGCAATAGCCACAGGTATATCAAGAGGATCTCTTGCAAAGGCCATATCATACGCCGGTCAGCGTGAAGCGTTTCATCACAAACTGAGGGATTTTCAGGCAATAGCTTTCGGCCTATCAAGGGCCAGTTCCCAGATTGACATGATTGACAGCCACCTTCTTTATCTCTCATCCACAGAGAGGGATGCCAGAAGAGAACTCATGCTTAAGATTTCCGCATTTGACTTTGCTCTTGAAGCCTCCAAACTTTCGCTGCAGGTGCATGGAGGATACGGATATTTGCTCGATTTCGGGGTTGAAAAATACTACAGGGATGCCATGTTCATTGCGGCGATCACAGGCAATTACTCTGCAGAGAGAGAAAAATTATCATCTCTCATATTTGAAACAAAGGCGGGCTGGATATAACTCCGGCCGCAAGCTTTTCATCTGGCCTGTGCACACCAGCATCTAAGTGCCTCTACGATTTCATGTTATTGAAAGGCCGCCATCAATAACGTATGTCTGCCCCGTGATGTAGGAGGATTCTTCTGATGCCAGAAAGAGAACAAGCTTTGCAATCTCTTCAGGGTTCCCGAGTCTTGAGATGGGCGTTCTCCTGCTTACTGACTGTACAAAATCCTCGAACCTGATGTTGGAGGCATCGGTGAACCGCCGCGGCATTGAAGTGCTGATCCATCCGGGTGCAATTGCATTTGCCCTGATGCCCTGCTTACCGTATTCTACGGCTATGGATTTTGTGAGCATGATGAGGCCAGCCTTGGAAACAGAGTATGGCATACCTGTTGGTATCGGTATCATGCCGCCGATTGAGGCCATGTTTACGATGACACCTCCATGGTGCTCAATCATTGCAGGTATAGCATGCCTGCTCATGAGCCAGGCACCTCTCAGGTTTACACCCATGATCCTGTCAAACTCATCGACACTGGTTTCAGCCAGGAGACGCGGCTCGCTGCTGTCAACTCCGGCATTATTCACCAGGACATCAAGACCGTGAAATTTTTCAATTGCAAAATTCACTGCAGCTGCGCAGCTTGAATCCTGTGACACATCTGTTCGGACAAATTCCGCGGAACCTCCAGAATCTCTTATGAGGCGGGCAGTTTCCCGGCCGGTCTGCTCGGAAAACTCGGAGACCACCACATGTGCCCCTTCGTGAGCAAGAAGCAGTGCGGTACTCTTTCCTATGCCACTTCCCGATCCTGTAACCATTGCAACCTTACCTTTCAGCCCTTCCACCATATGAATCACCACAGATTACGTCTTTCAGTTAACAGTTAATCCCTGTAGTTAAGCTTTGAGAATTCGTGGCGCCTGTATGAAATGCCGGTATCCAGTTCAATGAGGTGTGAACTTGGGTTTGTCTGTGAAAATAGATGAGTACTTTTTCTCTTTGAAAATTTTAAATACAAAATGCTAATAAGTTTTATATGACAGAATATGACTATCAACTTAACCTGAAAAATCTGTTTCCAGCTGCTCTGTGGGAACATCCGGACCAGGAAATTGTCTACAGGGAAATATCAAGATACCGGCTAAAGGAATTCTACGATAGGGTTGGCAGACTTGCAAGTGCTCTTTCAGAAATAGGTGTGAAGCCCGGCGACAAGGTTGCCGTGCTGGACTGGGATACAAACAGATACATGGAGGCTTATTATGCCATTCCCATGATGGGAGCAATACTGCACACGGTCAACATAAGATATCCTCCCGAACTGATTTTCTATACGATGCAGCATGCCGAAGACAAATATGTCATAGTGAGCGATGAATTCCTCCCGCTTCTTGAGAAAACCTCCAACCTGTTCAACTTCATCAAGGGCTGGGTAGTCCACTCTGACACCAACAGGGATGTGAAAACCTCACTGTACAAATCATATAGTTATGAGGACCTGATGAAATCGCAGGAACCCTATAATTTTCCTGACCTGAATGAAAACACGACGGCAACAATATTTTACACTTCTGGAACAACCGGCCTCCCGAAAGGTGTAACGTTTACACACAGGCAACTGGTTTTGCAGGCATCAGCAAATGCACTCATAGGAACAAAGGCTCCGTTTCACCTGAATGAGAAGGATGTATACATGAGCCTTGTACCAATGTTTCATGTACATTCGTGGACGATGCCATATTTCATCCTGTTATCAGGGAACAAATATGTACTTCCTGGAAGGTTTGATGTGAAGAGGATTCTTGAACTGGTGAAAAATGAGCACGTCACGTATTCCTTCATGGTGCCCTCCATACTTTACATGATTCTGACACATCCTGAGATTGAATCATATGCAAAATACCTTGACGGCTGGAAGGTCTCAGTGGGAGGTTCGGCCCTACCAAAGGGGCTGGCACAGATGGCACAGAAATTCGGCATCTACACCATAGGAGGATATGGGTTGTCCGAAACCTGTCCGGTTCTGACAACATCGGTTTTCAACAGAAAAGTGCTGGATATGAAGAGTGAGGATGAGAGGATTGACTACAGGATAGGCACGGGTCTCCCTCTCCCATTCGTAAACCTGAGGGTGGTCGGCACCAATGGAAAGGATGTTGCATGGGACAACTCATCCATAGGTGAGATCATTGTGAGGGCACCATGGCTCACGAAAGGGTACTATAAAGACGAGGAAAGGACTGCAGAACTCTGGAGGGACGGATGGCTGCATACCGGCGATCTTTCAGTTGTAGATTCTCTGGGTTATCTTCACATAGTTGACAGAGAAAAGGATGCCATAAAGAGTGGTGGAGAATTCATTCCATCGCTTCTCCTTGAAGACATTATCTCCCTTATGCCAGGCGCGGGAGAGACGGCTGTTGTCGGGAAGCCTGATCCCAAGTGGGGTGAAAGACCGGTTGCATTTCTTACCAGGAAAGGAAACCTGGATCCAGCCATGGTAAAGGATTATCTTGCGGATCAGGTGAAGTCAGGAAGGATTCAGAAATGGTGGGTTCCAGATGATATCATATTCGTGGATTCCATGCCAAAGACCAGTACCAACAAGATAGACAAGAAAGAACTGAGGAAGAAATTATAATCAGATTTTCAGAAAACAACAACCTGCCTCCCCAGTGCCCTTCCCTCTTCCAGGTCCTGGATTCCCTGTGAAGCTTGATCCAGTGTGATCCTTGCACTGACAGGCTTCCTGTAGTCTATCAGTCCCCTCCTGGAAAGAGAGATGACCTCCTGCTGTTCAGCCAGGGTTCCCACATAAGATCCCGTTACAGTCTTTTCCATTGATACTGTAAAGAAGGGGGAAAGCGATTCCTGTTCAGTGGTTCCCATCAGTCCAACCATTACGTATATCCCCTCCTTTGAAAGAAGTCTGCTGTATATTGAAAGTGTACCCTTTCCCACAAGGTCAATGACGCCACCAAGCCTGGAACCACCAACGATCTCAGTTATTCTCCTGTAAACATCATCAGTTCTGGAATTAACCGTGGCATCCATCTTCACAATTTTATCCGCAAATTCTATGGAATCGTTTCTTATGTCCACTCCGATTACATTTACCTGTGGAAATAATATCCTGATGTACTGCAGTGCATATGAACCAAGGCCTCCAAGGCCCACAACTGCCACATAATCATCCGGTTCAAGTGCAGTGGAAAGTTTCTTTACAGCGCGATATGTTGTCAGCCCTCCACATGACATTGGAGCAAGTGCAGGAAGGTCTGTTATGCCATTCGCATTCACAAGGTATCTGTAGTGTGAAGCAAGAAAATATTCCTGAAATCCGCCGTAAGTGTTTATGCCTGGGGCAACAGGCTTATCGGGTATATTTGTGAGCCCCCGGATTGTATACCGATCATCCTCCAGCCACTGCCATGGATATACAATGACAGCATCGCCGATTCTGACCCTCTCCGGCACGCTTTCCCCCTTGGCCACTACTGTTCCGGATATCTCGTGGGAAGGTATGTGAGGAAGCTTTCCCGGTGCACCGCCTCTATACCATATCCCTTCCCATACATGCACATCGCTGTGGCATATGCCCGCACCACTGACCTTCACAAGAACCTGGTCACCTGTGGGCAGAGGGGTATCAGTCTCACCCATTTCCAGAGGTGCTTTAAATTTAGTCAGGAATGCCGCCCTGTGTTTTTCAGGAATATTCATAGGATCAATCCTGAAAAAATAATGGTAAAACGTATTTATCCTTTGCCTGAAATTCTATAGATAATGCTTTCTGATAAATAATGGAGGAAAAATCTGTAATATCAGAAAAAACTTAAAATTGACAGATCACAGCTGATGACAAAAAATGCTCAAAATGGCATATATGATGGATGCCCTGGATATGGCTATTCCACCCTGTCTGAGACAAGAAAGGTTAAGTAATCCGGAACTCATCTGTAGAGTATGTATGAAATAAAGGGTAAGACTGCTGTGATTACCGGTTCTGGAAGAGGAATTGGCAGGGAGATTGCCATAGCACTGGCAAAGGAGGGTGCCAGGGTTGTGGTTAATGTAAAGAAAAGAGTTGAGGACGGGAATGACACCCTCAGGGAAGTCAGAAAATACAGCGACGGCATTATGGTCCAGGCTGATGTTTCAACAAGGCAGGGGTGCATGGATCTGGTAAAAAAAGCCGTGGATGCATACGGCAAGATTCACATACTGGTAAACAACGCGGGACTTGGCATTGGAATGCCTTTCCTGGAGACAGATGACAGGCTTATTGAAAAAATGATAGGTACGAATCTCATGTCAAATATTTACTGTTCACAGGAGTTTGGGAAAATAATCCAGGACAATGGGTCCATTGTCATCATGTCTTCACTGGCTGGAATCAGGCCCATGGCAATGCTGTCGCTCTACGGCACAACAAAGGCAGCCATCCTCAAGATGGCAGAGTATATGGCCCTGGAACTTGCGCCAAGGCACATACGGGTGAACACAGTTGCCCCTTCGGTGGTGAAAACGAAGATGGGGGAAAGCCTTGTTGATTTTCTTCACATAAGCGAAGAAGAATACGGGCAGAAGCACACCCTTACTGGAAAAATGATCATGCCTGAAGAAGTCGCTGAAACAGTATTATTTCTTGTCAGGTCAGAAAGCATAACGGGACAGACCATAGTCATGGATTCCGGGCAATCACTCATGAGTGACTTCACTCTCTGAAACAATGGGAATCAACACACCTATGTCACCATAAATTAGAAAATCATTGAACAAGAATGACATGCAATAGTTCTAAGTAATATTCTGGAATATTAATCTGGCGACACAAGTGGAGGACGTATATCTTGTTTATTACAGGAGAACAGCATTTTCACGTTCCAGGCCAAAGGAGCCAGAAAGAGATCTTTTCAACTCTTTGAGAATGGACAGGGCACTTGCGGCCCTCATTTCCGACGGGATAAACAGTACTGCAATCAGTCCCCTGGACATAGGCGATGCAATATTCGGTGGAGCATATCAGAGAGACGAGAACTGGACATACGGAGGAAGACACCCTCTCTTTCTGGCCCATATGCCATTTGAAATCCCTTCCATGGCAGTAGATAGGGCATGTGCTTCCTCTATGAATGCTGTTGCAGTGGGTGCGATGGAGATAATGACTGGTAACAGTGATGCTGTTCTGGCCGGAGGGATGGAGCACATGACGCACGTCCCGAGACTTTCAAACGGGATGTGTGACCCACTTGTCAATGATCCGGAATTTTCAGATTACCGGATGCGGGAATCTTATAATATGGGAATGACCGCAGAGAATCTTGCCGATCTGGGCGGCTTCACCAGGGAAGAAATGGACAGGCTTGCCCTGAGAAGTCACAGGCTTGCGCATGAATCCACGAAGAGTGGTTTCCTGGGAGGTGAGATTCTCCCTGTCACGATCCAGTCAGAAGGGCATGAAATTTCAGTGGATTCCGATCAGAGCATCAGGCCGGACACGTCAATCGAACAGCTTTCAACATTAAAACCAGCATTCAGGACCGATGGCCTGGTTACGGCCGGGAATTCGTCGCCTCTTAATGCCGGAGCATCTCTTACGATGCTGATGTCTGGAAGCCTTATGAGGAAATACGGGCTGAAACCCATGGCAAAGATTGTATCTATGGGATGGGCAGCTGTTCCACCATACCTCATGGGAGAGGGTCCCGTGCCCGCAACCAGGAAGGCACTTAAGAAAGCAGGTCTCTCAGTGGATGACATAGATTACTGGGAGATCAATGAGGCATTCGCAGTTGTGGTTCTCAATGCCATAAAGAAGCTTGGAATAGATCCTGAAAGGGTCAACATACATGGCGGTGCAATAGCCATTGGTCACCCTCTGGGTGCAACAGGTGCAAGACTTGTTGGCACTCTTTCAAGAATACTGAATGAAAAGAAGGCTCATTATGGTGTTGCAACACTCTGTGTTGGCGGCGGACAGGGGTTTTCAATGGTGATTCAGCGGGACTGAAATTCGAAGGAAATATTAAAGCCGGGATGGCTGGCTGTGCATACAGAAGGCACGTTCAGGTAGCCATCCCGTGAATACCGTTTATCTTCGCAATGGCTTCTAGAGTTCTCTGCTTATGCCGGAAGCATACCTTGCAAGTTTCTTGCTGTCTTCATAGTCATATGACCTGTATAGCTCAAGTACACTGGCTTCAATAGACCCTTCAGCATGGAGCATTGCTGCAGTGTAAAGTGCGCCAAATGATGAGATTATTTCCTTTGCCATTGAAATTATTCTTGCTCTTTCCACAGTATCAGTACCCTTCTTTCCTGCCAGATATTTTTCCAGATAGGCTTTCTCTTCAGGATTGTTGAAATCTGAGGATGCCGGAAGAGTTGCAGCCAGTCCGCCTGCAATATCAATGAGATGTTTTACAACATCCAGGTAGCTCTCATTTGCAATGAGTTTTCCTACATTTGTCAGAACCTTGTTCGGTATAACAATCCCGGTTTCAGTATCCAGATCAGCCATTATGGCAGAAGATATACCTGTGCTTCTCAGCATTTCCTTGTACTTGATGAGTTCAACTACGTCTCTTCGGATGTGCGATTTGTCATCAACACCGTTGTACTCTGCAAGCAGTTCACCAAGCCCTATGAACATATCTGCAATGCCGGCACGGTAGGATATGGCAGTAAACCTGTGATATGTTGGAAACATAACAGCCAGTGCACCTGCAAACTGCCATTCACCTGCAAGAAAAACCCTCTCCCATGGCACAAAAACGTTGTCGAAAATTGTGATGGATTCGGTTTCCACATTTTCCTTGCCGGTTACAAACCATTCATCATTCATTGCAGCTTCAGCAGCCCTTTCCGGTTTCGAGATCATTTTGAGACCGGGTGCATTGGCCTGCACGGCAAAGGCAACAGAGTAATCTGCATCTTTCTCTGTCATGGCCCTCGTGGGAAGAACGATGATTTCGTTGGAAACCGGCCCCTGGGTGGTATGTGCCTTGGCGCCCCTTACAACTATCCCGTCCTTGCGTCTTTCCACTATCCTCACATACATGTCAGGGTCCTGCTGCTCATTAGGGCGCAAAAGTCTATCTCCTTTCACATCTGTCTGGGCAACAGCAATAGCAAGATCATTCTTCACTGCGTTCTCATAGAAACGGGTGACTCTCTCAGCATATTTCGATCCTGTTGCTGAATCGATACGCCGGGTCACAAGCATAAGGGCGAATATTGCGTCGGACCCAATGGCCTTGATAATGTTGAATGTACCGCGGCCAAATCTTGTGGTCAGGTAAATCAGGTTATGGCGCTCCATCAGATCATCACTGGACCTGGGAATCTTAAAGAAGGAGCTCATTTCACCATATTTTGGATCTTTATACACTGTGAGGCCTCTTTTGTCCTTATCTGACTGCCATCTGTAAACCAGCGATGCGTGTTTAACTGCTGCGCCAAGTGCTCTGTGAACTGAAACATCTTTTACTCTTTCGCCACGATAATATACCACTCGGCCGTCCCTGAGACTTTCTATATACTGCTTTTCGTCTCTCAACATTTTTTCTTACCAATATATCATCTTAAAAAACTTTATAAAGTTTATTTTTGGGCGGATGTCTCACCACCTTAAAAATACCATACCCGACCAAACCCGAGGTTAAGTGAAAAACACGCATCTCAGGAGGGATTTTCCAGGGCATAAAATGGTGTATTATATCTCATTAATATATCCAATAACAAACATTTAAATAGTTAAATCCTTTGATATGATTAAATAGTGATAAATTATGGTTGAAGAGAATAGTGGCTGGGTTTCTGTGGCGGCACTTGCCAACACAGGCTTTGGATTTGCCCTGTTTCTTGATGGCTTTATATATACTGGCATCGTTCCTGAAAGCGCCGCGCTTGGCTTGCTTGTTTTTACGCTCCTGGTCATGGTCGGCCTTGGATATTTCATTGCCGGAGTGATTGAGCTGAGAAGAGGTGCGGCATCTACCGGATATGTCATACTGGCTTACAGCGTGTTTGGCTTCCTGATTGGAAGTGTTTACCTGTTTTCTTACGGAATTCATCTATTCTATCCACCCTCCCCGACTGTAATGCTGGCATTCTGGATATTCTGGGTGTTCATCTCTCTCATATCGGGGGTAATATTAAGACCACTTGGAAAAATGATATCGTTGAACCTCTACTGGCTGGCCATAACATTCGCTCTGCTTGCAGCAGCAGGATACGGGAATACGCTTGTGGAGCTCATAACAGGCATCGTGGCATTTGCCCAGGGAATCTACAACTGGTATCTTGTTTCAGCAATGGTGGTTAACACAACCTATGGAAAACTACTTCTTCCATTGA
>JAVYSG010000003.1:0-33299 GCA_038729325.1 Thermoplasmataceae archaeon
AAAAATATCAGGTACCTTTTCAACACCCTTGTTTATCTCCTTTCTGCTTAAATGTATTGCAGTCTATTTGTTCTGAAAAGATGGCAAATTTAATGAGTGGATAAATATTACAGTTTTTCCTGAAAGGAGAAGCGGATAGGTGGCAGAGCGGTCATGCGTGGGACTGCAGATCCCATCTAATAGGGTTCAACTCCCTACCTATCCTTTGTGCCATATTTTTTTCTGATAGCACAAACATTCTTATATTAACTGTTGATATTCAAAAATGACCATGAAGTATTGCCCTAGCTGTAAGAGAAATGTCGATACTGAGCATAGTTGGAATGTAGTTGTTCTTGTAATTTTGTTTTTAATCTTTGTCATACCTGGTTTCATTTACTTGGCGTGGAAATGGAAGAGACGTTGCCCAATTTGTCACACTCCGGAAAAAATGTTAGTGGCTCCTAAATTTGACGACCAGAACGTATCTCCTACCACTTATCCATAATGAAATGCAAGAGCAATAGTCTTTCACATTAGTACTCGGCGTACTTTGACAACGTGGTAGTGTGGGCTGTCTTAGTTATGTGTCGTTGACCAAGCAGAATTATTGTTCTGGTATTCCTTTAGTCACCTATCTTTCAATGCAGGATTTGTTTACATTTCTTAGTGGGAGCAATATATCCCATATATTTGTATGAGAAGTAAGATAATTGAGCATTCAGAGGGCTGATTCCCTTTTTTTAAACCGATTTAGTATATAATTATAAAACACTTTCAGTGTAGAGTGAAAATATTAAAAATATTCAAAACCTTAGTTAACAGGGAATAAAACACGCATCTAAAATAATTCCTTTATTGTGGCAAACAACTTCCCTCTTATTTATCATCGAATGTGGCAAGGTAGGTGCGGTAAGGCACCCTAAATTTTTTATCTTGAGTCTGATTATTATTCACACAATAATATATTCCAGAAACCGATCCCTGAGTATATAAAGAAACTTGAGTGATTTTTTCATGCTTTAAATATATAAATAATTTATATACTATCTTTGATAGTGGATGCCTACCTATCCTTAGGTACTGTAAGTAACCTAAACACTTCCGGCCTTACACATATTTTTTATTCTACTGAGCTTATGTTGTGGGCCGTTTTTGTGCACTTGCAAGTTTCTCAGCCCCATCTAATAGATTCCCTGGAAATCCCTCATTTTCAGTATTTCCAATGGAAACATGCAAATATGACTAACACACGTACTTACACATATGGGAATGATTGATAGCGTTCCGGATGAGATGAAGAACACATACCTTAACTTGAAGAGTTAACATAGAAAGAAACTTGAGCTGAAGGTCATAGGCGGGAATTACTATCTTTACATTGCAAAGGGTGTGTGGGACAGGAAGAAAAAGAAGCCTGTGAAGAAGACCGTTCTCCCGGAATCAATAGATGGGAACGGAGTACTCAGGGAGAAGAGACCAAAGAGAATATTCTCCTCCTCCATGGTGTACGAGTACGAAAATTCACAGCTTGTTTGGAATCTCTGCCAGGGTATATACAGAATAATGGAGAAACATCCATATCGCGATCAGATCGCTGCAGCGGCCATTGTCAAGGCCATTTATCCCATGCCGTTGCGCCTTGTATCATCACGATTCCAGACGCTGTACATATCTATCCTAAACTAGGGGCTTATTTAGGGATCAATCTAACTATTTTTCCGTAATGACCGCATGATCCTAATACCTCTAGGCAAACCTACTTACAGAACATGACCAGGGAAATAAAGACGATCAACGGGAAGCAGTATGCCTATGAGGTGTCCATGTTCTGGGATTCTGAACATAGGAAGAGGCACAAAGTATCAAAGTACGCCGGCAAGATCATCAACGGCGACAGGACAATAATGGCGGAGATACCGAAGAGGGTGAGGGAACTTGCGGAGATCCTGGACCTGAAACCAGAGCTGTTCCCTGAATGGTTTCGAGTTAAGGGTTCAGGTACTGGAGATGAAGGTCATATCCTACAATGAGATGAGGCAAATGACAGAAGCGTAATGAATTGGGGAATTAAAATTGCACACAAAATTAGTAGGATCAGCTACAATACATACATACTCGATTACCAGTATATTATCTCATGCATAAAGTAATAGCGACACTCGTTGATGGACAAACGCGAAATCGAAATTTATTAGCGGTGAAGTGACATTGACCCCGTCATTAAACCAAATCTCAGCTACATTTTGTGTTATCACAATACCCCGTAATGGAACCTTTACCATTGATCCTTCTATCAGTAGCTACCCGGTAGAAGCGGGAGCTTTCCCTGTTTACGATAGTTCATATAACGTTCTAGGTGAGTACACACTCAGTGCGATGGCCCCAGGCAACTACGTTTCGCCTAATATTGACTTCTTTGTTTCAGGCGCTACGGCATATCAACCCGTTAATTCAAATTATGGCGTGCATGAAATAAAACAAACTTTAACTTGGAATGGAGACGATCTAGGAAACAACCCAAGTAATCAGCCTAATGGCGTCTACCTATACTGGGGTGACTTGTATTATCAAGAGAATAGTAATTCTACGGCACTATTCGGTCTTTTACAAGTTGTTATGATTGTTCTTAAGGCTGTCGCAACGTTATATGGCGTACCCTTCTTGGCCCCGTTCGGCTTCGTGCAATTCAGCAATCTTGACAATCAAGGCTGGAATTCTGTCACTAATGACCAAAATGCAGGGGTTAGCACAGGGAAGTATACCCAATATGACAATGTTCTTGGTTCAATGTGGTTTTTATATTGCTTTATTCCTGAGTTCAAGTGGAGTTATTTGTTCGGTCTTTGGACAAACAGCGATTACTTCAATTATGACTCAAGCTCAAATGCAATCGAGGAATATACTTATAATTCTACGGTCTGGGTAGTAAATCATAATGTCGACTACCCTCTGGTTTATGGCAGCGTCAACTCGATTAGCTTCTACACTGGAGCTGAGGGGCCTGCATAGAGGTGTTACGGAATGGCAATAAGCTCCAAAGTAACTAAAATCCTAGTGTTTGCTTTACTGTTTGCTTTCATAGGATACAGTGTAGCCTCAGTGGTATTCCCCCCGTATACTCTTCCGGTGACAAAGTATGACATGACAGGGTCGTCCGTAGAAAATGTCACGTTTAACTACTCTGGAATGAGTAGTAAATATAGCTTACATTTAACCGCTCCACCTGACCCGATTGTAGCGTCTGTTTCATTTGCAGTTACAGTCCAGATTCAGAAGCTCGATCAAAGTATCAAGACGCCATTCTCCTCATCATCTATTTCTATAAGTAAAGGGGAGATTACTTTTCCCATGGGAGAAAATGTGTCTTACTCTAGTATCACAACAAACAGTGGTAGCCTAATGGTTGTATTCAATGGTCTTTCTGTTAGTAATCATGGGAACATTACTCTGGTTCTTGACCTCGTCATTGTTCCCTCTTGGAATGTCTGGATTTATCATTTCTCCTCGAGCGCCCGATCTGTTTCACTTGATGTTCCTATGACATTCACTTAATAGAATGGGCAAGAGTCTGAGCAATTAAAACTCAATTTCTTATTCAATAGACTTTTTCTAAAAACCCCTTCCGGTTCCTGAACCTTCCCAACATGGCTGTCGATTCATGGAACACGTATTCTATGTGTCCAGACGGCACACATTGGTAGCGGAACCTTTATTCATGCCCATTTCATGTACATAATAATGTCACAATGGAGCGATTTAGGCCTCCCTGAAGCGTATAAACACATCAGTGAAAGCGACATTCTTGCCAGGATTGATTCACTGGTGGAGTGGAATTCTCTGAAGCCCATGGTATCCTCCCTCTTCCATAACGATACGGAGAAGGGAGGAAGACCCAATGTGGATGAGGTCACCATGATCAGGACACTCTTCATACAGGAACTTTATGGCCTCAGCGATGAATCAACGGAAATGGAACTCTACGACCGCATCTCTTTCAGGCACTTCCTCAGATACCCGGAGAAGATGCCGGATGCACGGACCATCTAGCTCTTCAGGGAGAGGCTGCCAGCGTCGGGCATGGACATGAAACTGTGGGATACCATCTGGAAACAGCTCGATGAGAAGACCGATTACTACAATGGCAATTTTCCACAATACTGGCTTCATTGGATTTATGTATGCAATAGTGCCTTAACTTAAACGCCCTTAAGGAGTATGCTCAGGAAAACTATGATTTTCACCAGGAATAGATGATGCAGATTTGTGGCATGTGCCTCAAACAGACGCGAATCTTTTTTATGAATGTGTTTTTCTTCTTTACTTTGAATCATGGGTTTACACTTCCTGCTGTGCGAAATGTTGCAATCAATAGCATAAAAGTCTGATTCACTTCATCCGTATAGTAAATTATTTGATTCAAATGTGAATAGGCCGAAAGGTGGGGATACTAAATCAGCAGGAAGATGGTGAAAGCCAGAGGTTTTCATTGCGTGGCACGTTTCCTGTGTTTCTCTACGGATTCCTTTCAATCCTGTCTCTTTTCCTGATGTATTTTCTTGGAACCCGCCAGGGCACAATATTTACCGATCCTATTCTTTCCCACCTGATCTATCAGCCATTTGCAGGAATTGCAATAATAGTGATACTCAATGCAATGCTCAGCAGATATCCGACAGTGCAGGTATACCTTGTTGGTGCGCTTATGGTTGCATATGCTTATATTGCAGCCGCAGTGCTCCCGAATTTTAGCCTTTTTATCTTTCCTCTGATTTCACTGGTATTATCATTTATGCTCGCACTTAGAATCGATCTGAACAGAAAATCCAGGCTTACCAGGATTGGAATGTTTGTGTCTGTTTCCATCTTTATGCTGATTCTTGGTGGCGCACTGAGATTTTACAACAATCCTGCAGAGTTCACCATTGCTTTCGGATCAATATATGATGATGAAAACCCACTTGGAGTACCTTTCCTGTTTTATAACGGCATAGTCATATACAGCAGATTTCTTGTTGTTACAGTCAGCATTCCAATAATACTTATGTTTGCCGGTCTTGCAGCAGTTCTGACGGAGAATTATCACCTTATTGTTGGGTATACTTCTTCCAGACGTATCGCGGGAATAGGAAGAAATTTCAACAGTGCCCTGACTGTTCTGAGCTGCCAGTGTGAGGGGATCACAGCATCGTTCCCATCCATAGTGGCCACAGTTCTGCTCTCGGCTGTGATTCCGTTAATTTCTCTAAGTATAATCCTGGTCCTGATGACGAACATCCTTCTTTCCAGATATTTCATTAAGGGAGAAAGAGTCAGGATACTGGAGAGAATCTGGGCAATCCCATCAAGGGGTTATTTTACTGCAATAGTTGCGGTCTTTCTTCCCCTGGAGATTCTCTTCATAGTCATGAGCGTTTATCTGGGGTATTTCAGGAACCTCACTGTATTTTCTGCCATAAATATATCGATGTTTGTTTACGGCATACTTTTCTACCATGCTATAACCCGGATTCTTGGCTTCAGAATTAATATTCCAGCATACGTCGAATATATCATAATTGCAGTATCAACTCTCCTGATGTTCATATGGTATATTCCTACGCTTACAACTGATTCAGTGACTGTGGTTTCATACTTTATAATAATGGGGTTCTCCTCATTAATTGCAGGTGCAATATCCGGGCTGCTTTTCCAGAATGTAAATGCCAGGCACAGACTCCTTTATTTCCAGTATCTCACAATGATGATAAGCACGCTGGCCATTGCCGTGTTTTATATAAGTGTCATAGCTCTGCACGTAATATGGCCATTCTTCGGAATGGCGGAGCAGATAGAATTTTCCCTTGTTATCTGGGGTATCTCACTTCCTTTCGTGTGGCTAGGCACCAATATTTCACTTAACTCTGAATCATCAGGTTTCGTACCTGTAACACCACATATTGAAAATGGCATTAGAGAGTCAAGCTAATTGCCGCTGCCAGCATTATCCGTACATTGATTCTGAGCCTTTCATATCGCTCTGACTGAGTATTTCGTTTATGATCCTCCCGGCATCCTGTGGATTGATTCCAAGGTTCTTTGTCAGGAACTCAAGAATCTCTTCGCGGCTTTTTCCCTGTGCAACCAGATCCTGGATCATCATTACCATTCTGTTGCTCACCTGCTGGTTGAATTCCTCCTCAAGGTGAAGTGTGTGTACCATGAGGTAAAGTGAAGAGAGAAGCACGTTCAGGGCAAGATTCATCTGATCCTTGGTTAGAGAATCAGTTGCCAGATCGACCCTTGCAATTACCTCCTCGTTTATGCCAAATACCATAAACTTGGCAATGTCAAGCCTCTGGTTGAGAATTAAAAGTACACGATAGATTGCGAGTCTGTCCTGGTTTTCCAGCACCGCTGTTTCAACTCCCGTTCTAACGGTAATATGCAGTGCCTCCGGATGAAAACCAATGAGAAATGCAAAGGGTATCTTCTCGTTTTCCAGGATGAGGTGCCATTGATCCCACTTCATCTTCCACGGAAGATCTATGAGAATCTTTGAATCTTCAGTTCCATCAGAAAACCATGATACAACCTGTTTCTTAATAGCTTCAAGATCTGCCATAAACTTGTATCTTAAATTAGTCTAATAATTTGTCTCTCAATAACGAAAACCTCAGATTGTATTTTTATAACGGGCGCAGGAATCAGTGAATGATCTTGAGGTAAAGAGCGCCCCTTATTTTTCAGTAAATGGATTCTGCAAGAAGATATGGCGCCACTGGAAAATCCGGATCTCTTAAATTTCTTTCACGCCATAATCTTACAATATTATCCTTCAGTTCCTGTGCCTGAGTCATCTTTTCATCAGTGGGAAGAACACCCAGATTATGAGCCATAACAGTATCATAGTATGGTGAATTGCTGTATTCAACCATTGGTGAAATATAAACCACGTCACCACGCCCGAGAGGCAATGCAGCCACAAAACCGGAAGTGTCTCTAATGTGCTCTTCAGCAAGAACTCTGCCTCCGGCCCCAGACATGATTATTATACCGAGGCTGAGACCTGCTGCCTTCATCTGCCGAATCTCATCCATTGCAGTCTGAAGATCCATGGGCTTGTTCAGGATTTCCAGGACCTTTCTGCTGCCAGATTCAACGCCTATGTAAACCCTTTCAAGTCCGGCAGAATGCATCTGCCTGTAGTCAGACTCACCTTTGTTCCTTGGAGTTGTGAATGCATCTGAAAACGCATAGACCGGCAGTCCAAGAGTTTCATGTAATGTCCGGATAACTTTTACGACTTCAACTGTGCTGGAATTTATGGCGTTTGCATCTCCAAGAAATACAGACCTTCTGGAGTATATACCTCTTCCCAGAACCGCCCTTAGGGAATTGACCTGTGAAACTACGGTACCAGTTGAGCCAACTGCATAACTTATACCGGTGTAAAGTCTGCAGAAGCTGCACCTGTTCCACGAACACCCCCTTGTATATCTAACATACAGGGCAAAATACTGATCAGGTGGTATAACAGGAATTCCGCCCCCGTATATCTCCAGCAATCTCATGGCATCTGAAGTAAGCCATTTCCAGTCCCTTTTTCCAATCCAGTCCAGGCCAGTTTCATCGACACTGGGCAGTCCTGCATTTACAGCCAGTTTCTCAAGTCTTCTGTAAACGGCTTCTGTGACTCTTTCGGATTCACTGCTTTCAAGTTCCCTTATGGATCTCACGCCTCTGGCAGAACTGATTTCAAGAAACCTGTTCATTATGGTTCTCCTGTAGCTCCTGCCAGCCAGGGATGCGTAGATGATCCTTCCTTCCAGATCGAATGTAAGCACATCTCCACTCACCTGCCCTATGCTGAAGACCCCATTGTTTACTTTCCATGCCACGCCATTCATGAGTTCGACCTGCTTGAGGTATGGACAAACCTGGATCAGAATACAACCGGTTTTTCCTTTTCTGCCGATTCTTCTACGCCTCTTAACTTTTTCAGTCCGATTATGAAGATACCAATGGATATTGCCATAGCTACAACCCAGAATATACTGCTGTCTCTCACATACTGCGATGCATGAGATGGTATCCAGAGATCAAGGAAAGCAACACCGCCATCTACGGCTGTATGAAGGAATATGGAAATTCCGAGAGATCTTTTAGCAAATCCTGCTATTCGCCCCCACTTCATGAATGTGGCTGTTCCCGGATGAAACAGGATCGATGAGATCACGTTCAAACCGATGAGCAATGCAGGAAATTGTGTGATTTTACCTAAGACAGGCACAGTATCAAGCAGAAGGACAATTATGTCAACCACAGAGAATCCCAGACCAATAAAGAATGCGTACTGCTTGCTTCTTGTATCAACGGCAACATAGGTTGCCAATTCCTGCATTGTGGCCGCGATCAATCCCAGGTAAAGCCCAAATTCAAGAGGGTGCTGGAATTCAATTGTGCCATAGCTGCTGACCAGAAGTGAAATGTTAAATCCGTGCATGCCCAGATAGATATACTCTGGAATCTGCTGAACAATTGACTGTATAAAGAGTGCCACTGCCATGAAAACAATGCCAATGCCCACGGCTATTAGAGCCTCTTTTCGATCGATGCGTTTTGAGGGACTCAGTCTGTCTTCCATTGTTTGCCTATGATAGGCCCACTCTCTGGACATCTGCTGTAACGTCGGCAACCACTACGGCAGTTCCATATGCAACAATTTCAGTCATTACCTGGCCAATGTCCGAAGAATCAAATCTCATTTCAATTACGGCATTTGCACCGACCTGCTCTGCTGCGTCTCTCAGTCTTTGCATGGCGGTATTCCTGGCGTCAGAAAGCATCTTTGAGTATTCCTTTATTTCTCCGCCGGCAAGGGATCTCAGCCCGGCAACAATGTTTCCACCGAGACCACGGCTCCTCACAGTTATGCCCCAGATTGTGCCTATGACCTTTGTAATCTTTTTTCCAGGTATATAATTGGTTGTTACCATCACCACGTTGCTGTTCTCTTCCATAGCGATCACATTCTATTCTAATATAAATTAGAACACAACCTCCAGTGAACCGATCTATTAAAATATTGATCTCAACCATGAAACTGTGAGAAAAGTTTGACGGAATCTGACATTACGGCCAGAATCCTGGCTTCCGTGGGTAAATAAGCCATACACGTGTTGGACCGGCTGCCTTCAAACCTTACCTATCGGTCCACGGCGGCGGTTATCAGGATAACGCCACTATGGGGCCTGCAATTTATTTACGAATCGGCCCAGTTCAGCAATGCCGTCTGTGATTGTATCATTGTCCGTTGCAAAGGAAAGCCTGAAGTGATACTCACCCTGGTTGCCGAATGCAGATCCCGGCGTTATGACGATTCCAGATTTTTCCAGTGCCATTTCGCAGAAATCTTCACTTGGAATCCTGTTCTCATATTTCACAAATGCGTAAAATGCCCCCTCTGGCTTCCTCATGCTTATTCCATCAGTCTGCGATATGAGCTTAAACACAGTGTCACGCCGCGATCTGAATATTTCCCTGAATCTGGCAGGGGATTCCCTGTCTGACAGGGCCGCAAGGGCACCATACTGGGATATGGATGAGGCACAGGTCATTGTCTGCTGTTGGATTTTGTTTGAGGCTTTTATTATTTCATCAGATGCAACCATGTATCCTATTCTCCATCCGGTCATTGCATAGCTCTTGGAAAAACCTGAAAGAGTGATTGTCTTTGGAAACATTTCCGGAATGCTTGCTGGAGAAAACATTTTTCCTTCGTAGATCAGGTCTTCATAAATTTCGTCACTCACAAGATAGAGCCCATGCTTCAGGACAAAATCCGACAGGTTTCTGAGGGCTTTCTCGGAGTATACCTTGCCTGTTGGGTTTGTAGGATTGCTCAGTATAATCATCCTGGTTCTGGGTGATACAAGCTTCTCCATCGTGTCAAAGTCTAACTCATAGTCTTCTCCTGTGGGAACAGTAATCACCTTTCCACCATAGAGCCTGACAATATCCGGATAGGACAGATAATAGGGCTCCGGTATTATGACCTCATCTCCCGGATTAATAAGGCACATCACCGCGAGATTAATGGCAAATTTAGTCGGTGTCACCAGTACATTCCCCGGTGAGGCATGAATTCCATTGAAGGCCTTTTCCTTTGATGCTATTGCCTCACGAAGCTCCGGTATTCCCAGGGATGGAGTATAGTGTGTCTTGCCCTCGCCGGCTGCTTTGAAAGCCGCATCAATTATATCCCGGGGTGTTGTGAAGTCTGGTTCACCTATACCAAAATTGAAAATCTTCTTTCCGGATCGCTTAAGTTCAGCTGCCCTGTTGCTGGCAGATACGCTCCTGGATTCACCTATTGCCTCAAGCCTGGAAGCTAGCATCTATGGCAATTCACTTTCCAAATATATTATTATCAGTATGACATCCGACTAAATGCAGGTACTGCAATGATCAACAGACAGCTTTCCGAATCCATCAGGAATCTAATGCCGGCAAAGGCCAGAACCACAAATCCTGACAAGCCGGTTTCAATGTGGCGCGAAAAAGACCGGCTCAGAGGATTCCCGGAAAACACCATGGTTGTGATATTCCGTACCGCGGGATGTGCATGGTACAATTTTTCATCATGTTCAATGTGCGGATACTTCAATGATGTGGCATCAAATATTACTATTGAAAATCTCAAGAACCAGATTGATACGGTGACCGGGTCCCTGGGTGACAGCAGAGTGCTCAAGGTATTCACATCGGGAAGTTTTCTTGACCCTCTTGAATTCCATCCTGACGCCAGGGATTACTTCTTCAGAAGCATCCGGGGAAAGATCGATAAACTTCTTGTGGAATCAAGGACGGAATACATAACAGAAAGTAATATAGGATCACTCAGAGACTACGGGATACCAGTCAGGATAGCAATCGGCCTTGAAAGCTCCAATGACCGCATAATAATGAACTCGATAAATAAGGGGAGCAGTTTTTCAAAGTTTGTAACTGCTTCCAGCACCGCCCGGAGGCTAGGTTACGAACTCAGGACCTATCTGCTCTTCAAGCCGCTGTTCCTGTCTGAAAGGGCAGCAATTGAAGACATGATACAGTCAATTAATGACGCCAGACCTTATTCCACTGACATATCTGTAAATCCCATGAACATCCAGAAACATACACTTGTTGAAAGCATGTGGAAGCGGGGGCTCTACAGACTCCCAAGACTCTGGAGCCTTGCAAAGATTCTGCTGGAGACCAGCAATCTCAGAGCAGGGGTTGTCTCATATCCGACCGGTGGAAACAGGGAAAGAGGCATACATAATGATGAGAACGATCCGGAGCTGCTCAACTTGATATACGACGCTTCTCTCACACAGGATTTCACGAAATTGCGAGATTACTACGATTCTGCAGACCTCAGTGCATATGAAGAATTCCTTGAAGCTGAAGACGTTAACTATGATCAGCCTGATTTTTCGCGGCTGCTTGCAAGAATCAGAGCCTCATCAACCCGTATCTGATCAGTGGGGCTCAAACCCATAGAGGCCAGTTCCACTGTTGTTGCCTGTGTCTGTCATCTGCTTCACGTCGTTTTCCTCCATGGCCTGATCTATTTTGCGCGCACACTCCATTGCCCGTGACACCAGAGTCTCCCAGTAGTGCTGAACCTCAGCCTCCGGTATCTCCTCTGTTACAAGTTCTGTGCCTCCAAATTTGACCACGTAACCACTGTAATCCTGACCGGTGCGCTCCGACATCATCTTCATGTATGAAGCAAGCTGGATCCTGTGGTAGTCCTCAATGCGATCTGAACTTGTTGAACTCTTAAGCTCCAGTATCTCATGCCTGTCATTATGCAGGAGATCTATAACTCCAACAAGATTGATGTTTTCATATCCCATATAATGCCATCTGTAAGGTATGGTGAAATACATCCGGTATTCAGCAACGTATCCCTGATTCTTAACCATGCTCTGCACATAAGCATGAAGTGCAGTTCCCCTGAGCATGTTCAGTCGGTCGCGGAATGTTTCCTCAACAAGCCCGAGTTTTCTCTTAACTTCCTGATCTGCGCTGAATGACAGCCCACTAACACTGAACCTGTTGACCGGTATTGGTTTCCCAGTGTAGGGCTTTCCCTGAACGACCTCCCTGAACAGATTCTCTATTTCATCCTTTCTCGACATTACAGCATGACATTTTATTGTCATTAAAATAACATACGGGACAGAAAGAAAAGAAATCATCTCTCTTCCGCTTTCATTAGAAAACATCTTTACCGAAAGTGCCATAATCAACAGATCACATTGAAGCTCCGAGATTTGGGCGAGAGAGAGATAATAAACAGGATATTCAGGGATATTTCTATGAAACAGGAGAAAGATGACTGTGCTGTCCTGGAGAACGGCGCCGAATACCTGCTGCTTTCCACTGACATAATCAGACAGAGCACCCATATTCCGGAGGGCACAGATCCTTCGCTCATAGGTAAATTTGTGGCAAACATAAATCTCAGCGATATTGCTGCAATGGCAGGGATTCCTTCAGGAATGCTTGTTTCGTACCTCATAGAACCTGAAACTGATGATGGATATCTTGAGAAGATTGCAACATCCATTGACAGAGTGCTCAAAGATCATGGTGCAGAGACACTGGGTGGCGATACCAAGGAGGGAAGCGAACTTGTAATCAGCGGTTCCATTATCGGACATCAGAAAAGGGAACTCACGCGCAGAAGAAGCCACATTGCCAGAGGGGATGTAATCGGTGTTACAAACAGACTGGGGAGGGCAGCATCAGGTTACATTTTCTATAAGACAGGATACCGGCCTGACCTGGGCATAAACATGATGCTCGGTATAACTGCCAGAATAAGAGAAGCACAGATTATGAGTGAACATGGAGCCAAATTCATGATGGATCTTTCAGACGGAATATTTGCCAGCATATCACAGATGAAGAGTGATTACGGAATAGGATTCAAGGTGGTGGAAAATGAGCTCAAACCCGACAGAAACGTAAAAAAGGCCGCCTCATTGACGGGGCTTTCATCGACTGAAATAATGTGCGGTTTTGGAGGAGACTACGAGCTATTCTTCTCCATCAAGAATTCTGATTACAGTGACTTTTCGGCGGCAATGGAATCTGAGAAAATTGATGTAAGCTTCATTGGGGAGGCCTGGGAGGGAGATAACATAATGTTCAATGGAAATGAATGGGTGACCATACGCGAAAGAGGCTACGAGCACTTCGGTGTGAAACCTCTCTCAGGAATTACCCGCTGATCACTTCCTTTGATGAAACTCTGGCGTCGCCGGATCTTCAGTTTCCTCCCTGAGTATTTCACGCATTCTTGCTGTTTCTTCCAGGAATTCATCCTTTACCTTTCGGAACCTGTCGCGCCACATGAAAGTGCATATGGTACAAGGATAACCTAACTTTCCACTGTTGAACAGGAATGAAACGAAATCAGGTTTTTTTTCGTCTGATTCTCTTCTGGAGCCCTGAAATGCACCATTTTGTCATTTTGCAACGAGATAGGAACGCATATTTGCCCCTTAGATAATGGTGATCAGATAACATGATAGGAACGGATGAATTCAAACTGCTCGATGAGATCAGGAAACTGGATGCAGAAAGAATAGGAATACAGGAACTGAGAAAACACAATTCGGAACTTTACGGTTACTATATAGACTGGATCCAGCGGCGCGAAAACAAGCTCATCAGGAAATACATCAGAAAATACGATCGATGGCCATCTCTCCCTTCAACTGTAATTGTACCTGGAAACAGATCACTGCGCCTGTCTTCAGGAGAAACTCCCGGATCACTCTGATCCGGCGTTTGTGCTTTATAATTACAGTTTTCATAATTCCCCCTGGAGGATTCCCCCAAACACTGATTTAAGGATAATTCACATCCTTTTTCCACGCACATTTTCCGCTGCCGCACTGTTCTTTAAATTTCTGTGTTGCAGATATGAATCTCAGGGTTGCCGCAAACTGGCATCAGCGACAGAAGCATGTATCGGTGTCACGAATGACTTCCTGCAAAATGTTTTATAATGGAAAGAAAACATGACATTCAGCACAGGGCTTTATTATCTTGAGTTCCTGGTAAAAGGCTGCTGGAATTTGCCCGGATAGATTTGATTTCTTTGCATTTCCCGTAACTTATTTTGTATTTTATACGACGCATTGCTCCACCATTAATTATGACGTGGAGATTCTCGTCTGAAAAATTTTATGAGTATGGAACAATACCTGTCAGTAGGAGGATGGGGTCTGTATGGTAATTCCGGTAATTTATTGGATTACCAGCCTGCACGGTTTCCCCTGATTTTGAAATGCCCGGAACAGTATATGAACAGATTGAGACAAACAAAAGCTTGAAAGCCATAGGTGATGAGGTTCTGCAATACTGGAAGGAAGCGGGCATTATTGAAAAATCTCTTAATTCCTCACTTGGAAACAAACCGTTTACATTTCTCGAGGGCCCACCCACTGCAAACGGAAGGCCTCACGTTGGACATGCCATGACCCGTACCGTTAAGGACAGTGTGCTGAGGTACAGATACATGACGGGCCATCGCATCTCCCGCAGAACCGGTGGCTGGGACTGCCACGGACTTCCCGTTGAAATAGAGGCGGAGAAACATTTTGGCTTCAAGGTTAAGAAGGAGATAGAAGAGTTCGGAATAGACAAATTCAATGCTTACTGCAGAGAGAGTATATTCAGGTACATAGACGAGTGGATGGACACTGACGATCATCTCGGTTACTGGGTTGATCAGCAGAATGCATATGTCACCATGCGCAATGATTACATAGAGAGTGAATGGTGGGCACTCAAGACAATGTTCGAAAAGAAGATGCTCGTCAGGGACTTCAAGATAGTGCCTTACTGTCCCAGATGCGAGACTTCCCTGAGCTCACATGAACTTTCCCAGGGATATGACGATGCAAAGGACCCTTCCGTCTATGTCAAATTCAGGGAGAAGGGATATCCGGGCAGGTACTTTCTCGCCTGGACTACAACACCCTGGACGCTCCCTGCAAACCAGTTTCTTGCCGTAAATGAAAAAATAGAATATGCACTGATTCGGTTCGGCGCAGAAGAATACTATGTCGCAAGAGCTGTGGTGGAGAAACTGTTTGGCAAAGACGCTGTTGTTATTTCCACCATGCCCGGTTCAGATCTTGTGGGAAAGCAGTATGAACAGCTTATGGATTTTATTCCGGCACCAAATGGTTCACTGGTCGTGGTCTCCGGCGATCATGTTACTGTGGAGGATGGAACAGGGATAGTGCACACTTCTCCCGCATTCGGAGCCGATGATTTTGAAATAGGGAGGAAATTTGGCGTGGAGATAGTCAATCCAATAAACCAGTCAGGCAGATTCAATGATCCACGACTCCCATGGAACGGTAAATTCTTCAAGGATGCCGACACTGAGATACTGATATGGCTCAAGACACGCAACATGGTATACAGATCTGAGAAAATAACGCATACTTACCCATTCTGCTACCGCTGTGGCACGCCACTGCTTTACTATCCCCTCCAGGCATGGTTCATACGCGTCTCAACAATAAGACAGAAGCTTCTGGAAAATAACAGCAGGATTAACTGGCAACCGGAACACCTTAAGGACGGAAGGTTTGGTAATTTTCTCACAGAGGCAAAGGACTGGGCTCTGAGCAGAAACAGATACTGGGGGACACCCCTGCCGGTGTGGACCTGCCCGGATGAGCACATGGTTGCCGTGGGAAGTGTCGAAGAATTGAGAAAGTATGGTGGAAACGCCCCTGAAGATCTTCACAGACCTTTCATTGACGATGTCAGATTTCCATGCCCGACGTGCGGAAAGGAAATGTCCCGTGAACCATACGTCATAGACACGTGGTTCGATTCCGGCAGTGCCACCTATGCAGCAATACACTATCCCATGGAAAGCAGCAGGGTTCCACTTCCAATATCCTTCATCACTGAGGCCATAGATCAGACCAGAGGATGGTTCTACACTCTCCATGTTATCGGATCAATCCTATTTGACACCAATGCTTACGAAAACGTGCTTTCCATAGACTTCATCCTGGATGAGCAGGGAAGAAAGATGAGCAAGAGCAAGGGAAATTCAGTTTTTGCAATTGATTTTGTCAATGAATTTGGACCTGATCCTGCCAGGCTGTTCTTCCTTACCGGTGTGCCATGGCGATCAAAGGCCATAGACAGAAAACTCATATCAGAAATTACAAGGAAGGTATTTGGCACTCTTTCGAATGTTTATTCTTTCTTTGCATCAAATGCGAACCTTGACGGATACAGATATGAGGGGCTTATTGCCGGGAACAGTGTCCTTGACAGGTGGATCATATCGAGGGTCAATTCCACCATTGAGGATGTGAGATCTGCAATGAACAGCTACGGCATGCACATTGCACTCAAAGCCATAGAAGACCTTATAGAAGATCTTTCAAACTTCTATCTGCGGCTGTCAAGAAGAAGATTCTGGGCAGAGACACTGGACAGGCAGAAGGAAGAGGCATATTCGGTACTTTTCTTTGCAATGGAGACAATTACACTCATGCTTGCCCCCCTGGCCCCCTTTTATTCAGAATACCTTTACAGAAAACTCCATCCTGAATCAGAAAGTGTTCACCTTGAGAAATTTCCGGAAACTGTACATGGGATGATAAACCATGACCTTGAGACGGAGGTAAGCAGAGCGGAGGCAATCCTTGAGGCAACCAGAAGGGTCAGGCAGGACCATGGGATAAAGGGCAGGCAGCCCGTCACAGAGGTTCTGGTCTCCTCATCTAGCGCCATTGGAGATGCGCTTCTCGAGATCATCTCGCCCGAATTGAATGCCAGAACAGTGCGGTTTATAGGTGAAAATGAGTGGCCTGTTGTAAGGAAAATTGCCCTGAGAACCAAAGAGGCTGCGCCACTTCTCCGCAAGGACCTCGGCAGTGTCAGGGAAATGCTTGACCGGGACGACGGGACACTGGCACTCCAGTTTTCCAGAACCGGATCTGTTACTGTTGGAGGACACACCATAACTGATGCCATAGCTGAAATATTCGTGGAACCTGAAGCAGGGTACGCCATGGATCAGGATCCGAAATCAGGAATCAGTGTATTCGTCAACCTCACGAGAGACCAGTCCCTGATAAACGAAGGGCTTGCCAGAGAACTTGTCAGGAGGATACAGGTAATGAGGAAGGAGATGAACCTTCAGTACGATGAGACCATTGACGTGGCCATATCCGGCCCTGACGGGATCAGAGAACAGCTGGCCAGCCATAAGGAATGGATGGGAAGGGAGACTCTTGCCTCCACAATGGAGTTTGCCAGCGGCATTGAAGGCAGGAGATGGGACATCGATGGCGAAATATTCATCATACGCATTGCCCCCACTGAGACGGTGAAGTGAATTGGACAAGGAAAGGGCATTCATTGTGGGAAGGTTCCAGCCTTTTCACAACGGGCATCTTGAGATAATTAGAAGTATACTGAAAAACAATGCCTCTGTGATTATTGGAATAGGCAGTGCACAGTATTCCCACACCCTCAAGGATCCGTTTACCGCAGGAGAAAGACACCTGATGATATCAACAACCCTTGAAAGAGAGGGTATTTTCCAGTTTTACCTTGTACCCATTGAGGATGTCAACTCCAACCCCCTGTGGGTAGCTCATGTTGAATCCCTGACTCCGGGCTTTAACAGGGTATACACAAACAATCCCCTTGTGACCCGGCTCTTCAGGGAAAAAAATTACAGAGTTGAATCCATGAAAATGATCAACAGATCAAAATGGTCCGGAACACATATAAGAGAAAAAATGATAAAAAACCAGGACTGGAGATCCGATGTTCCACGTGCAGTAGCTGATATAATAGATGAAATAGATGGAATTTCACGAATCCAGGATCTTGCAAGGACCGATGAGGATTCAATCTAAGACAGCATTTTCATTATCACTGCACTGTCCTGCAGAATGTGGTCTATGACAACATATTCATCTGCCTGGTGGGCCACTTCCGGCATTGTGGTGCTCCACACAACAGCATCATAGCCTTTCCTGCGGAAAAATGCTGCACACGTGCCTCCTCCGATTCCTACGGCCGATGGTTCCTTTCCCTTTGTTTCTCTGATTGCTGCCGTAAGAGCCTGAACCACGGGTGCCTTTATTGAAGTTGGAATTGGGGCCTGTTCCCTCTGGAAGAATTCATACGATATCTTTGCAGGGCTGCTCTTCTGAAAATCACTTATGTAAGCATCTATAAAGTCAGATACCTCGTCCAGGTCATATTTCGGAAGAATCCTGCAGTCAAGGTACTGCACCTCCGTTCCCGGTATTGTATTTATGTTGTCAACATTCTTCTCGTGCTTTGTGGGCTCAAATGTCGACTGCGGCGGTGAGAAAATTGGATCAGTATCCGCATATTTCCTGTGCAGTTCGCCATCAATCCCCAGGATAAACTTCATAGCTTCACGGTTAGCATTTATGGCCATTGCCGGCTGGCTCGCGTGATACTGCTTCCCCAGTATTTTGAACTTTATCCA
This sequence comes from Thermoplasmataceae archaeon, assembly GCA_038729325.1. Taxonomy (GTDB): domain Archaea; phylum Thermoplasmatota; class Thermoplasmata; order Thermoplasmatales; family Thermoplasmataceae; genus UBA509. The sequence goes on from JAVYSG010000003.1 coordinate 18,536, forward strand.
AAGTATGCTTTTTTCTGCAACCTCAATCTGCATACCATCTTCTGTGCCCGCATCAGGTACCACGATCAGATCTGACTTTTTGAATATGTCTTTCTCCAGCAGATATTGTATTCCATACTTGCTTCCAACTTCCTCGTCAGCCACAAATGCCAGTCCGAGATTATATTTCAGAGTTTTTCCCATGATTTTCCTGAGAAGAAGAAGGGACAGGAAAACTGCCTGGCCGTCATCTGATGTACCCCTCCCATAGATCTTCCTGCCCTCAACAGTAGTCTTGAATGGCGGGTGAGTCCAGAGAGCCGGATCGCCAACAGGAACCGTGTCTGTGTGTGACACGAGCCACAGGGTCGTGGCTGCGTTTCCGACCTTCAGGATTATGTTCGCCCTTACTGCACCGTGGGAATCTTTTGTATCATACCTCTTGAAGCCCGGGTAGCCGAGTTCCCTGAGGATGGCACAGATCTCATCTGCCCTTGCTGATTCGCCCTTTCCCCCTGACTCAGGTGAAATGGACTCTACGGGAATGATCCGGCCGGCAACATATTTTATGAATTCCTCATCGTTCATGTCCATTAATGAAGACTGCATGCATAGAAATCAGCATTTCACATATAATGGTTGAGCATGTCATGGACTTCATCCTTACATTCCCAGCGGTAACCTATTTTATCCTCATCACATAACTGCCATCGATCATGGAAAACCGGAAGGAAAATTTCAGTGAGTGGTACAACGAGATAGTGGATATAGCAGGGCTCAGCGACAAAAGATATCCCATAAAGGGAATGAATGTCTGGATGCCGTATGGACTCAAGGCAATGCAGAACATTGATGGTATAATCAGGAAAAATGTTGATTCCATGGATTTCCAGGAGGTGAGCTTTCCGGTTCTCATAACAAGAGACCAGCTTTCCGTTGAATTTGAACACGTGAAGGGTTTTGAGAATGAGGTATACTGGGTGACACGTGGAGGAATGGAACAGCTCGATGTTGAAATGGCTCTCAGGCCAACCAGCGAAGCAGCCATGTATGGAATGTTCTCCCTCTGGGTGAGAAGCCATGCTGACCTCCCTCTCAGGATATACCAGATAGTCAGTGTATATCGCTATGAAACAAAGCACACCAGGACATTCATAAGAATACGGGAGATTCATTTCTTTGAAGCCCATACAGCCCACGATACCTACGAGGATGCAGAGAGGCAGATGAACCAGTACAGGGAAATCTGGAAGAAAATCAGCCATGATCTCTGCCTTCCCTACATCATAGATCAGAGACCTGACTGGGATAAGTTCCCCGGTGCAATGTACACTCTTGCCTTTGACACGGTTCTCCCCGGCGGCAGGAGTCTTCAGATAGGAACCATACACCAGTATGGAACAAATTTCTCAAAGAATTATGATATAAAATACCTGAAGGATGACGGAACCCATGAGTACGCCAGCCAGACAACCTTCGGTCTCAGTGAAAGGCTGCTGGCTGCAGTAGTCGGCATACACGGTGATGACCAGGGCCTGATATTTCCACCCGCTGTGGCGCCAGTACAGGCAGTAATCGTTACCATACCTTCAAAAAATATTGATGTTTTGCCCTATGCCCGGTCCATATTTGATGAACTGAAAGCTGCAGGCATAAGGTCTTCCCTTGATACCAGGGATAACTACACCCCAGGGTTCAAATATAATGAATGGGAAATGAAAGGGGTTCCACTGAGACTTGAGATTGGCGAAAAGGAAGTTTCTGGAAACCGGGTCACAATTTCGGTTAGAACTGGAGGAAAGAGAAGGCAGGTCCTCAGAAGCGAAATTTCCGGAACCGTGAAGGATCTTCTTGATGAAGTGGCGGATAAACTGAGGAAAAACGCTGACGCGCACTTCAGGAGTCTGTCACGAAAATACAGCAGTCTTGAGGCAATGAAAAGCGCTCAGGGGCTGGCACTTGCCGGTTGGTGCGGTTCAAAGGATTGCAGTAGCACAATCGAGGAAAAGCTCGAGCTCGGGACACTTGGATTCAACCGTGACAGCGAGGAGACTGTGAAATGCGTTGTTTGCGGAAGAGATGGGAAAATTGCGGCATTCTCGAGGTCATACTGAAGTGATTTGATGAATCTTAACGGAATAAAGCTTGTTGTATTTGACATGGACGGGGTACTTACAGCGCATCCAAGCAGCTGGGAATTTGTTCATCACGCCATTGGCGTGGACAATTCGGAGAACCTGAGACTTTATCGTGCAGGAAAAATAAGTTATATGGATTTCCTGCGCAGCGATGTTAACCTGTGGGTTTCCAGGGACCCCGGGATCACCAGAGAGGATGTCATAAAGATTCTGGACAGGATTCCACTGAGAGAGAACCTCGTCAGGGCGGTGACTGAAATCAGGGATTCAGGAGCAGCAACTGCTATTGTATCCGGCGGGATTTACTGGCTTGCCCAGCGAATTGCCAGGCAGGCGGTTTTTGATCAGGTCTATGCCAACATGATACTGACCGATAACACTGGCCGTATTATTCCTGACGGAAATGTAATGGTTGAACCCAGGCACAAGGACAGTGTCATAATGGCAATCCAGGAGAACCTTGGAATATCCGAAGCACATACTGCAAGCGTGGGGGATACGGTACAGGATGGGGCCATGTTCAAACACTCTGCAGTATCCATAGCATTCAATTCCATTGATGGAAGACTATCCGGAATGGCTTCCCATTCTGCACATGGCAACGATCTGCTGGAGATTACGCGAATCCTGGCCGGCGAACAGTGAATTTTGAGCTTCTACATAATTTACGGCCACACCTTCTGCACATTTCTATTTATATGCAGTATCCATGACTAAGGCGATGGAAAAGGTCGATGTTTCGGTTTCGCCTGAAAAGGTGTCCAGCGGGGTGGCCTGCCTGGATGACCTGATGGGTGGAGGCCTGGAGCCTGAAATAATAACTGAACTGTTCGGTGAAGGGGGATCTGGTAAATCCAACCTGTGCATGCAGTTCTGCCTCTCCTCACTCAGGTCTGGCAGATCTGTCATATACCTCGACAGCGAAGGCTTTTCCACAGAAAGATTCAAACAGATGAGCGGCGGGGATGACAGCCTCACTAAAAATCTGTATCTTTACAGGCTGAACTCCCTGGAGGATCAGGATCTGGCAATAATGAGGCTGCCGAAGATAGCTGAAAAGATAAGGACTCCCGGGCTCATAGTAATAGATTCCTTCACAGAATTCTTCAGGCTTGAGAACCAGGCTGATCTGTCTGCAAGATCTGCCGGGTTCCAGAAACAGCTTTCCAACCTCTCCACTGCATCACTCAAACTCAAGGTTCCGGCACTAATCACAAACCAGATTTATCAGGACCCGGATTCGGGCAGGCTCAACCCGTTCGGAGGATTTCTGGTGGATCACAATATGAAAGCCATATACAGAGTTGAAAAATTCCCGAACGGTAAAAGAAAAATATCTGTGACAAAGCACAGATCTCTGCCGGAGGGCAGGTATTCGGAATTCAGGATTACTGATTTCGGCCTCTCCTGCGAGGTGCAGTGAGTGGGTGTAGACATCTCCGATATCCTGGTAAAACACGGCACGACCCTCAAGGACCAGGGTGGAAGGCGAGTGAGCATTGACGCGTATAATATAATCTACCAGTTCCTGAGCAGTATAAGGCAGCCTGACGGCACACCGCTCATGGACAGATCTGGCAGCGTGACCTCACATCTTTCAGGGCTTTTCTACCGGACAATAAACATGATAGAGGTCGGCATAAAACCGGTCTACGTTTTTGACGGAAAGCCATCTGCCCTTAAGAACAGGACACTTGAGGCAAGGAAGCTTGTGAGGGAGAAGAACAGGGAAGATCTGAGAGTTGCCCTGGAGGAGGGAAATGAGGAAAGGGCCAGATCACTCAGTTCCAGGATAAATTACATCACCGGAGAAATAGTGAGTGAATCCATGGAACTCTTGAGATACATGGGTGTTCCGGTGGTTCAGGCACCATCTGAGGGTGAGGCGCAGGCATCAGTAATGTCCAGAACATCGCTTGTCGATGGTGTTGTTTCACAGGATTATGACTGCCTGCTCTTCGGTGCCAGACTGGTTTTCCGGAATCTTGCCCAGATGGGAAAACGCAAACTTCCCGGCAGGAACATTTATGTCAACGTCACACCGGAGTATATAGATCTTGATGAGAATCTTGGAATTCTGGGCATAAGCCGTGATCAGCTCATTCACATTGGTATCATGGTAGGAACAGACTTCAATTCAGGACTCCCACGGACAGGCGCGAAATCTGCCCTCAAGCTCATAAGAAAATACGGAAGCATCCAGGAGGTACTCAAGGCCAGAAACGAGGAAATCGAGAACCTTGACCAGGTTATAGAGTTATTCAGAAACCCCCCATATGCAGACCCTGGGGACATTTCCATTAAGCCGCCAGATGCTGAGTCCCTCAGGCACTTCTTAAGTGATGTCCATGACTTCTCGCCATCCCGGGTGGAGCCGTATATTGAGACCCTGCAAAACGCCTACAGGAAAGAATCACAGAAAAACCTTGACTCTTTTTTCTGAAGGATGCCATATCTGCAATACCTTTTCCATGACGGAATCGTATTTCCGGAAATGATCTTCTCCGTTTTACCCCGCGTGCCGATGATTAAAAGAATTGGGGCCACATATTCAATCTTTTTAATTAATTACATTTAGTTTATATACGTCATTCGTTATACATTTATGCAATGAGCACGGATAGAATTCTGTTGGACATAGCCCATGTCTCAAGGCGCGGAACATCACTGAGAGTAACCCTTCCCAAGAAGGTCAGCCAGCAACTTTCGGTTGAACCAAGAGACATTGTAGGTTTCTATCTCGAAGGCGATCGTATAATACTGGAGAAAATGAAGTGACCCCACATCGCCGGCGAAAAAATATTTTCGTTCCCTGATGTATTGCATGTCAGGAGAATACGCTTCTTGACGGTTCCATCATCTCATTGAGATATGATGACAGTGCCGCCTTGAGGTCCATGGGATGTATTTTACCGGATGAGTATTCCAGCTCAAACTCACCATAGCTGCGGAATGTTATGTCACCGCCCTTTGACTGTGGCCTGTTTATTATTATCTCTCTTCCAAGGTATGGAAACACCACATGCTTCATTATCTCCACGAGAGGGTTGCCTTCGATTTCAGCAACAGGGCAGAACGCTGACTTTATTTTTCTTTCCACGTCCTTCCTGGAATCAGACATAAATATGGCAGAGTCCGGATCACTCTTGGACATCTTCTTGAAACTGTCCATCCTGCCGGAACCTTTCAGGCTTCCCAGTAGCGGTGCATGCAGTGAAACAGGTTTCTTCTCACCCATTTTTGCAGCAATATCCCGGGCGAGCATGTGGGCATGCCTCTGATCCATTCCTCCCACTGCAACATCAAGTTTCATGAAAAATATGTCGGTGACCTGCATCAGAGGATATATGTATTTACTGAAGTCACTGTCGGCGTCGTCTTCGCTTCTTCCCATTATGGGCAGCGCTCTCCTGATCCTTGAGAGATTTGAGTTTTTTGCCACCATGAGAAGTTTTTTCCAGTAGTCTGATCCGGAGACCAGATCGTCTGCCCATACGAATTCAACTTCACTGTAGAGACCCTGCGCTTTCATGCACTTCATCATTAATGTCCCGCTTTCCCTTATCCGCTGAAGATCACCGCCGAGCTTGTCGTTAACCATTGCATGCCAGTCCGCCAGGAGAACCTTCATGCTGATGCCGGAATCTACCAGCCGGTTGATTTTTCTCGGCCACATTATTCCGGTGGCTATATGCGGAAGACCGGATGGTTCAAAACCAATATATCCGGTGCTCCCGGATGAAAGGGAATGAAGTTCCTCTGGAGTCACTATTTCCTGAAACTCACTTTCAAGTTCTTGAGTGCGGATCATCTGGGTGTGGATTGTCGCTTGGTTTAATTAAGCTTTGGCGGCACACATCCCTGAATGAACATCTGAAACACTTGCCTCTGTTGTTGTGGTTTCTCATGGCGTGTCCGTCTGAATTTCTCATGTCATCCAAGATTGAGACCAGTTTCCTTCTGTTTTCCGCACTGTTATGAACCTTGAATGCAGCTTCCCTGTACTTCAGGACGCCATATGGTATGCTGTGGCCCGGATAATTCTCTTCAAGTATGGCAAAATATGCAAACATCTGATACAGGTGTCCATCGCGAGGTGAAGGCGCATTTGTGCTCTTGTATTCATATGGAATTATGTCCTTGCCCTTTCTGATTATCATATCAGGTTTTCCGGATATTCCAAGTTCAACCGATCTCAGTATCCTCCCTTTGCTCTGCAGGTCCTCATATATCTCCCGCCCTTCCGGAACTGCGAGAGCCTTTTTCCTGTGCATGAGCTTCAGGAGAATTGCCAGAAGAAATATGAACGTTAATGAAAGAAAAAGAAGCGGAAGCTGGATCATACGAGAAGCGACATCACATAGTACAATATGAATGCCACCGTGGCCACCAGCAGGGCTGAAATTGTGTATATATAGACGCCGGTCGACCTGTATGATCGACCCACCTTCCGATGCGACTTTATGCCTGCCTTCATCCTGGCTGAGGAGTGCCCGGACCTTGGCGCGCCCTCTCTATCGAGCTGCCAGCTGACATTGCAGAATGCGTATTCTGAAATTTCAGATGCGCTTATGTTTTCCTTGTCACCCAAACTATTATCACTTCCAGTTCTCCGTGTTGTACGGTATCAGAGCGGTTTCTCTATAATCACAGGGCCGAATGGCTCCGTCTGTGAAAGCTTCAGTTTTCTCTCCCTCATCAGAAAACCGCAGTATACAAAGAATGAGGGCCTGGTGAATTCCGGTGTGTCCCAAATCTGCTCCAGTGGTATCTCACTCCTGGAATCTGAATTGATGATCTCGCCAACCCTTAGAATCTCACTTTCCGGCTCCTCTGCATGAAGATTTGACACTATTTCCTCTATATCGTGAGCCTCTTCCGCCTGATCACGCATGGCGACAGGTTTTCTTCCTCTATTGCCGCTGGCATAGGCCTCCCTCATTGCGTCCAGAAGCTCCACCAGGAAGACCTTTCTTTTCTCCTGGTGCCGTACTGGCGGAGAGAAGCTTATTTCCACCGGATCATTGAGACGAACCGGCAAAACTTCATCCATATCCCCTTCATCATAAGCCGGTTGCTCAGGCTGCAGCCTCCTTTCAATCGAATCCTCAGTTTTCCGGCTCAGTATGCGCCATGCCTGATACATGATCAGCCCGGCTGTGCCAAAATCCCTGAAATCATCCGTAACAACATCTGAGAATATTTTTGTAAATGACCGCAGATCGATGTCCCATGGATCTATGCTTCCATCGAGGCACATTCTGAAGATTGAAGCAATTGCCTTTTCCACGGGATTTGTGTACTCCCTTACTCCCTGGTCTGAAAGCAGCTCCTGGTAATATGCAGTGTCTGATTCCAGAAGCGTTCCCTGAACCACTATGCTTTTTACTATCTCATCCTGGTTCAACTCTGCACCTCCATGTTGCCTGATTCCGGGATAGATTTTTCAAAAACATCCGTGTTTTCGCCGTCAAAACTTGTTACCACAACCACGTGATCAGCATATTTCAGCATTGCCTTTCTCAGGGACACGGAAAATACCTGGGATGTGTTTGAGTTGAGCTTGAACATCTTCCCTACATGCTCAGCGTTTGATCCATCCAGAAACATATCAACCTCATCCAGATAGTAAAGCGGAGACGGATTGATTCTCTGCACAGCAAGTATGAATGAAAGTGCAGTGAGGCTTTTTTCCCCACCACTCAGTGCCTCAATCTTTGAAAAACTCTTTCCCTTCGGCTTTGCCCTGATGAATATTTCGGAATTGAGCGGATCTGATTCGTTGCTCATTTCCAGGCTAGCTTCACCTCCGCCTGATATCTCCCCGTATATTGATTTCATGTTGTCGTTTATGGCCCCATACATCTCCATGAAAATCTTCTCTTTCTGGTGATTCAGCCTTCCCATCAATATTTCCAGATCTGCTTTTTCCCTGGAAAGGCTGTCCATCTCTCTGGAGAGTGCATCAAGATCTGCGGAGACCTGCTGATACTCTGCAACTGCTTTCTGATTTACTGGCCCAAGCTCTACAAGTTCTGAATTTCTTGCATCAAGTTCACGCTTTGCCTCCTGGATATACCTCTTATCCGGAAGTATTTCACCTCCAACTTCACCCATCTGCTGTTCCAGATCATTTATCCGTGACTGGAGGTTCTCAATCTTGAGCCTGGATGAAAGTATGAGATCATTCTTTGTTCCAATTCCTGCCTTTTCAGTTTCTATGCCCTCTTTTATTCGGACAATTTCAGATTCATTAACATTTAGTGCGTCCACAATCTCCCTGGATTTCTCTGATATTTCAGCTTCAACCGCTCTGAGTTTTTCAAGATCAGACCTCTGCTGTGCCAGAGTTCCTGTGGACACTGCCAGATCTGCCTCCAGTTTTATCTTCTCTTCACTGTTTGATCTGATCCTTTCTCTTATTTCCTGGGATTTCTGTCTCATGTGTGAAATATCGTTTCCTATCTTCACAAGCTCAGCAGAAAAGTCACTCTCCCTTGACCGTAACGATGTGAGTTCTGTCTCGAGCGCATTCTCCTTTTCTGCAAATTGAGGCGAAATTTCACGTATCTCATCGAATATTGCCGACTTGTCTGATTCAAGGCGGGAAATCTTCACACGAATCTCCTTTGATTCCCTGTCGTTGCCGGAAAGTTTCCCATCGACTTCTGAAAGTTTCCTGTTCAGGTCCGAAATCCTCGAACTCAGTTCCTCCAGTTTCGGTTTCCCTTCATCCACCAGTTTTTTCCACTGCTGGATTTCAGCAGATCTGGACCCCTCGTTCCTTGAAGTTTCCCTCAGCTTCTGTGAGACTTCATCAAATTCTGATTCGACCTGTGGAATTTCAGCGTTAATTGCATCCAGTTCCGCTGATATTTCCCTTATTTTTGCGGACAGCTCTGAAATCCGTGCATCAAGGTTCTCCTGGGATTTGCCCCTGTCCTGATAGCCGCCGGTTATTGCACCACTGGCCTCGAATATATCGCCATCCATGGTTACCAGACGAACTCCAACCATATACTTTCTCGCGGTTGGAACATCGCGTACTATGACCGTATCCTGGACTGCATACCAGATTATGCCCTCATATTTCTGGTCAAATGTTATTTTCTCAAATACGTATCCCATGGCACCATCTGACGACCTGACAGTAATGGCTTTTCCCCTGGGTCTGCCACCGAGAACCTTGTTCAGAGGGAGAAATGTCATTTTACCGGCCCTCTCTCTTTTAAGCAGGTCCAGGCACTGTTCGGCAACACCGTCATCTTCCACAACAACGGAATTGAGCCTCGCTCCGGCTGCTGCCTCTATTGCCGGCCTGAATTCTTCAGGAAATGTTACCAGTTCCCTTATGGTTCCGTGTATTCCCTGTATTTTATTCTGATTCCTGGCACCAAGGATTGTCGCGACTGCACGGTTTGCAGATCCGGATCTTGACGAAATCTGTGATTGAAGTTGTGTGTGCTCTCTCCCGGCTGCATTGAGTTCTGACTGCAGAACGTCCTTTCTTTTTCGAAGTTCTTCCAGCCTTCGCTTCAGATCATAGTACCTGAATGACAGTTTCTCAGTGTTTTCCTTTGAACTGCCAGCATCTTTCTCAATTTCCTTAAGACGCCAGGCAGCGTCCCTGACCTGAAACTCGAGGTCCTTCTTTTTTTCCTCAAGTGTACCCAGTTCCCCAACAACACCCGAACGTTCTGCCTGTATCCTGTCCCTTTCCTCCATCAGATGATCGATCTGCCCGTTAAGTTCCCTGATAGTGCTGTCTTTCTCCTTTATGTCCTCCTGCTTTTTCAGGATTTCAGTGGAACTTCGACTGTTCTTATCCCGGATTGATTTCAGTTCCTGAGAAATTCTGCTCATTTTAGAACGTATTTCCTCAAGAGTTCTGCTGTTTTCATCCATATTGGCTTGAAGCCATTCCAGGCTTCTTGAGGTCTTTTCCAGTTCCCTGCTGTCCTCTTCCACCTGGTCGGAGAGATTCCTGATTCTCTCCTGGCCGTTTTCCACCCTTATTCCGGTCTCGGCTATTGTGACACGCTGGTTTTCAATCTGCTCCCTGATCTCACGCAGTTGAGAATTGCCTGAGACTTCCAGTTTCTGCTTCAGGTCTCCGTTCTCATCCTCCAGGGATTTAAGTTGCTGATTCATGCCAGTGATCCGGGATTCAATGCCAACTATCTCCTGCATGAGCTGGTCGATGTTTCTTGAATGTGAGGCAACTTCCCTCTGCATGCCTTCCTTTTCGATGTTAAGAATAGTCATTCGGAGGTTCCTTATTGCTGATGAAAGCTTCTCATACCTTTCTGCCACATCTTTCTCGGCCTCAAGATCCTGTCTGCGCTTCCTTGTCTGGTCGAGGAGAACCTCCAGTCGTCCCAGGTTCTCGTTTATGGAGAGTATATCACCCTGCGCCTTCTCTATCTGTACATCAAAGCTTTCTATTCCCGAGATGGATTCCAGGAGCTTTCTCCGCTCAAAACCCGTCATCTTTACAATGTTGTTGATATCTCCCTGAAGAACAAAACTGTATGAGTCAAGGTAAATATGCAGGGAATCCAGGAGATCGGCCACATCCGAATGCCTCACTCTCTGGCCGTTTATATAATAATTGGACTTGTAACCCTCCATTTCGGCTACCAGTTCCCGTTTGAGGACTACCTTCCTGTCTTCGGGAGTCTTCTCGGGATCTTCAGTATCCAGTGTTACCGTAACGCTGCAATAATCTCTGTTGCGTTTCTCGTCAGATGATTTGTGAATCAGATCGCCCAGTCTTTCTGCCCTTACTGCCTTTGATGATCTTGTGCCCAGAACGAACAGGAGCGAATCGCCAATGTTGCTCTTTCCACTGCCATTGGGGCCACTTATCACAGTGAACCCTTTTCTGAACACTATTCTCTTCCTGACTCCGAACGATTTGAAATTATGAAGCTCTAGAGATTCCAGAAACATATTTCCATCTGTCTGACAGTTGTCATTCAATTAACTTATAAACCTATATAAATATTATTGTTCAATAAAAAGATAAAAGCTGGACTGAAGGAATCTGAGAATTACTGTTTACGCTGCGCGAATCTGGCGGGCTTTTTCTCCAGGAATGCTGAAATCCCCGCCTTCCGGTCAGGATGGTCAAATGACCTTGCAAAGTATTCAGCTTCCATGGAGTACATGTCATCGGGCCTTGATCTGACCAGGTGCTTTACAAACTTGAGGGACTGAATTGGTTTTGATGCAAAATCAACTGCAATTTCCATGGATTTCCCCAGATAATCTTCGGTGATGTAATTTACAATACCCATTGACATGGCTTCCTGCGCGCTGAACCTGAGACCTCTTCCAATGAGATCCATGGCCCTTGCCTCACCTGCAATCTTTGTAAGCCGTTGTGTCCCCCCAAAACCCGGAAGAATGCCCAGCGTGATTTCAGGCAGGCCAAAGATCGTTGAAGGATGGGCCACCCTCATATCGCATGCCAGTGCGAGCTCAAAACCCCCACCAAGTGCAAATCCATGAATGGCGGCAATTATGGGTCTGGGATAAGAATTGAAAAAATTCATTATTTCATGACCTTTCATTGCAAAACTGTAGGCTTTCGCGGAATCTATATCCATGAATCCCCTTATATCTGCACCGGCCGAGAACGCCTTGTTAGATCCAGTTATTACTATTATCCTTTCTCCGGAATTGTTTACTGCATCCTGTATTTCAGAAAGAAGGTCTATGGTTATTGGATTCAGAGGATTTTCTCTCTTTATTGTGACCGTCCGGACCAGATCCGTGTCTTCTATTCCTATTTCCCTGTATACCATCTTCATCACCTAATATTTGTAAAATCCCTCGCCTGTTTTCCTTCCGAGCTTTCTTGCGTTTACCAGATTCCTGAGAGTGACCGGTGCTTTGAATCTGGGGTCGCCATATTCGTGGTAAAGTACTTCCATTATGTCCAGAGTTACGTCAAGCCCGATAAAATCTGCAAGCTCCAGCGGTCCCATGGGATGGTTCATTCCAAGCTTCATTGTTTTGTCTATGTCATTCTTTGTGGCTACGCCTTCCTCAAGGACCAGAATTGCCTCCCTGATCATGGGCATAAGTACCCTGTTTGAAATAAAACCTGGAAAGTCCTGGGAAATCACCGGATCCTTACCCAGAGCCCTGACAATCTCAAAGGTCTTCCTCACAAGGCTCTCGGGAGTCCTCTCTCCCTTCACAATCTCCACAAGCTTCATTACCGGTACAGGATTGAAGAAATGTATCCCGATAAATCTTTCCGGGTAAGTTACAGAACTTGAAAGCTGGTTAATTGATATTGACGAGGTGTTTGTGCCTATTATGGCATCTCTTCTTGCAATCTGGCTTATCTGAGCAAGAAGTGTTTCCTTAGTTTCCACCTTTTCAATGGCGGCCTCCACAAATATATCTGAATCTGAGCCTTCTGACAGGTCCTGAGATGAAACGATTCTCTGCATTATGGTGCTGATGTCCTCCTTGATCTCCCCCTTGCGGGCAAGCCTCTCAAGCGATGACCTGATGCCGGAAGTTGCGTCTTCCAGTGCCTTGGGATAGATATCGGTCATTATAACACTGTTACCAGCCTGTGCAAACACCTGTGCTATACCGCGTCCCATGGTACCGGCACCGATTACCATCGCCTTCATTCAACCATCTCCAGGGAGAGAGAGTGTGCACCACCGCCTCCGTGGCAGATTGTTGCCAGTCCATGCTTCAGTTTTCTCTCCCTCAGGGCATTTATAAGAGTGACTATAATTCTTGATCCGCTGTTTCCAAGTGGATGTCCTATGGCTGTGGCTCCCCCATTGACATTAAATCTGTCCATGTCTATATTCAGTTCTTTCCTCACCACAAGTGATGCAACAGAGAACGCCTCATTGTGCTCAACAAGATCGAAATATGATATATCCTTCCCCAGTTTCCTGAGCAGTTCCCTTGTGGCTGGAATTGGCGCCTCGACAAAGTCTCTTGGATTCAGTGATGCCTGAGTGAACCCAGTAATCTCGGCAACCGGCTTTAGACCGTACTCCCTCACTGCGCTCTCCGACGCAAGGAGAAGAGCGGACGCACCATCGCTAAGCTGTGATGAATTTCCTGCTGTAAGAACTCCATTCTTTGCAAATGCTGAATTCAGGGCCCCAAGTGATTCCATGGTTGTTTTCCTGATGCCTTCATCCACGGAAAGTTCAGGCATCTGTATGGTTTCTTTCTGGAACTCCCCTCTGTCCCAAGCCTTTTTTGCCAGCTCCTGGCTCCTCAAGGCAAATTCGTCGGCCTCTTTCCTGGTTATTCCAAATTTCCTCGCAGACTGTTCAGCCGAGAAGCCCATGTGCTCATGGTAGAAAGCGTCAATCAGACCATCATAGAGCATGGAATCCTCAAACTTGAGCTCACGGTTCAAAAGTTGCTTTACTCCCCAGCGTGCGTAAGACGGCATCAGTAGGGGTGTTCCGCTCATGCTCTCCATGCCTCCCGCAACAACAATTTCCTTCTCACCAAGCATTATTTCTCGGGAGGCGGACTCAACAGCAAGCATGCCGGAAGCACAGACAGTATTCACAGTATACTTTATCACGCCATCGGGCAAGCCAGCCAGAGTTGATGCCTGACCGGCGGGATTCTGACCAACACCGGCCTCAATCACATTTCCCATGACAACTTCCTGAATCTCACTGGGCTTAAGCCCCGAATCTGCCACAACAGCAGCCACTGCACGTGATCCCAGTTCTGGAGCGGTCACAGCGGCAAGAGATTTCCCAAATTTGCCTATGGGTGTCCTCTTATATGAAATTACAAAAACCTTCTCCATATCTATCAATGGAGTATGGGCAGAATAAATAATAGGTTTCCGAAATAGATGGATCAGCTGACTATGGTGCCTTCCTCTATTTCCTTCTTGGTTCTCGTTTCTTTCTTGATAACATATCTGGTAACATATCCGGCTACCAGGTTGAGTGTCCTTTTTGACACATCATTTGTTGAACTCTTTATGGATTCCCTATTCTGGTTGAAATCCGAGTTGAAAACCCCGGGGTTCTTGTTAACAAGGTCTTCAGCGATTCGTTTTATGTTTGACGGTCTTATGCTTCCCATAGGTTCTATGTGATGCCGCAGGCATATAAAATCATTATGACCTGTCCCATGTTTCGGCTTTAGCCCTGAATAAGTGCCCGGGCAAAGACTTCTTAGGATATATCCGGCTCAGTCCAATGCCATTTATGGAGGGACAACAAGAACAGGAATCTGGCTCAATTTAATAATTTCTGAACTAACTGAACCCAGGAGAACCTTGCTGAGTCCTGATAATTTCCTTGTTCCTGTGATTATCAGATCAACTCCCCGCTCCACTGCTGCTCCCGTCATGGATCTGGCTATCTGTTCTCCGGGTGCATCCAGCTTGAGAAAAGTAGCATTCACATTCTGGTTTTCCAGCAGATCTTTAGCTGCATTAAGTATGGCTTCAGAAGTGGCATCATTTCGCTCGTACATTGAAGGTGGAACATAAGCGTCGAAATTCGGTCCTGCACCGACGATGAGTGGAGCGACATAGCAGATAATGAATTCATCAGCGATTGGCTTCATTTTGAGCGCAAAAGCCAGAGCCTTCTTGGAGGCTTCAGAGTTGTCGAATGCTATTA
>JAVYSG010000003.1:33399-35271 GCA_038729325.1 Thermoplasmataceae archaeon
AAATTCGGTCCTGCACCGACGATGAGTGGAGCGACATAGCAGATAATGAATTCATCAGCGATTGGCTTCATTTTGAGCGCAAAAGCCAGAGCCTTCTTGGAGGCTTCAGAGTTGTCGAATGCTATTAATATCTTCACCATTATCTATAGCATTGTCATGTGAAATATTTTTCGGTGATGACTGTTAAGCTGTTAAGTTATTATGATCTGAGCCAGGAATGTTTTTTGGATGGTTCGTCCATCAATTTCTCTATGAGCTCCTTCTGTGTCTGGCTCAGATGTTTTGGCACTGTTACCTTTATTTCCACAAGAATGTCTCCTGATCCTCTGCCATTCATATGCTGGAAACCTGCACCCTTTATCCGCAAAACTTCTCCAGGTTGGGTTCCAGCCGGGATCTTGAGGCTTAAATTCTCCCGGAAAAGCTTAACTTCCTTTTCTGCTCCGAGTGCCGCTTCAGGAAAACTTACTTCCTCCACAATGTAGATATCATCATTGATCCGCTTCATGTCCGGAGTCTCCTCAACGTTCAGAACAACGTACAGGTCTCCAGTTCTGCCGAAGTGAGACTGGCCCTTTCCCTTTATTCTCAGCCTCAATCTGTCTGGTGCACCCTTGGGAACAGTGATCTCTAAATTTTCTGTAACTGCAACTGATCCTGTTCCATGGCAGTCCGGACATACAACTGAAGGGACTTTGCCTCTCCCTCCGCATGTTTTGCATGTCGTGACTGTAACCATCCGGAAAAACCCCTGTCCCTGAACCACACGCTGCTGGCCTGTCCCATTGCAGTCCTTGCAGGTAATGAGTTTTCCATCCTTGGACCCCGTGCCGTGGCAAGTCTGGCATTCAGCATTGCGCCTGTACTTGATGGTTTTCTTTGCACCGTAGTAAACATCTTCCATTGAGATGCGAAGATTGGTCAGCAGATCGAGGTTTTCTCCTCGATCACCCTGAAAACCGGAGAAAAAGCTGTCGGAATTTCCAAAACCGAAATTCCCGCCAAAAATCCTGTTGAATATATCTCCAAGGTCGCTGAAGTCATTGAAATGTGAGAAGTCCTGCCAGGTAAAGTTGCTTCCACCAGAGCCGAATTCCACGTGGCCTGTCTGATCATACATTCTTCTTTTCTGATCATCAGACAGGACCTCGTAGGCTTCACTTATTTCTTTGAACTTTTCCTCAGCCTGGGCTTTATTGTCAGGATTCGCATCAGGGTGGTACTTCTTGGCAAGATTCCTGAACGCTTTTTTTATTTCGTCCGGTGTTGCGTCCCTGCTTACGCCCAGTATTTCATAGTAATCCTTAGCCATCTATGCCGGCTTCCTCCCTCAGCTCATTTTTCCTTGAAGTCGGCGTCGACGGTCTTGCCTTCACCAGCAGATTGACCAGTTTCTGATGTCTGCTCTGTCTGCTGTTCCGCACCGGCAGGTCCGGTCCCATCCTGTGGCTGGTACATTTTGGCCCCAATATCCTGAATCTTCTTGGATAACTTTTCAGAAAGCTCGTCAATTTTTGCTATTTCCTTCTTCGAAATTGCCTCCTTGAACTGTTTCAGGTCTTCCTGTATATCTTTCTTTGCGGCCTCATCTATCTTGTTGCCGGCTTCATTTATGGTTTTCTCAATTGTATAGCTGAGGGTTTCTGCTGCGTTTATCTTCTCCACTTCTTCCTTCTTCTGCCGATCCTGTTCCGCAAACTCCTCCGCCTGTTTCTTCATTTTTTCAATCTCTTCCTTGGAAAGCTTGTTTGTGGCACTTATGGAAATGCTCTGGCTCTTGCCGGAACCCTTGTCCACAGCAGAAACATGCAATATACCGTTGGCATCGATATCAAACGTTACCTCTATCTGAGGGATGCCTCTCGGTGCAGG
>JAVYSG010000003.1:35371-40784 GCA_038729325.1 Thermoplasmataceae archaeon
CCAAGATCAAAGACAAGAATTTTCTGTGACTGGTTCAGTTTGTCAATTCCATAAGCCAGAGAAGCTGCTGTCGGCTCGTTTATTATGCGTTTTACATCAAGGCCCGCGATTAAGCCTGCATCCTTAGTTGCCTGTCTCTGGTTATCATTGAAATAAGCTGGGACTGTAATTACGGCCTCTTTTACCTCTTCGCCCAGGAAAGCTTCAGCATCCCTTTTAATTTTCTGCAGAATGAACGCAGAAACTTGCTGTGGAGTGTATTCCTTTCCCATAACCTTGAATTTGAAGTCTGATCCCATTTTCCTCTTTGCAGCATATATTGTTCCTTCCGGATTCAATAATGCCTGCCTCTTGGCGGGCTCACCAACAAGAAGCTGTCCATCCTTCGTAAATGCGACATAGCTCGGAAATGACTTCCCGCCTATGGAAACGCCTTCTGCGCTTGGGATTATCGTGGGTTTTCCTGATATCACTACTGCTGCTGCAGAGTTACTTGTTCCAAGATCGATTCCTATTATTTTTGACATTATTTATCACCTTTTTCCAACTATCACTTTTGAAGTCCGTATTACTTCATTGTTTAATTTATACCCTCTCTGAACCTCTTCAAGGACTATGCCATCCTCTTCAGAAGGCGAGACTGCAATTACCTCATGCATAAATGGATCAAATTTTTTGCCTTTGCTCTGAATTTCTGAAAAGCCATAAGATGAAAGTATCTTTATCAGCTGATCCCTCAGAGGCTTTATCTGTGCGCTGTCATTTGAATTCAGCATGGCTGCGTCCATTGTGTCCAGAATGGGAAGAATACTCTTAATAATATCCTTACCCGCGTTTTTTTTCATCTGATCCACTTCACGGTCTCTTGCACGAGCATAGTTTTCCATTTCTGCCCGCTGTCTCACATAGAGGTCCCTGTACTGGTCAAGCTGCTGGGAAAGATCAAGAAGCCTGGCGGCCATTTGAGCCATATTCACGCGGTCTCTTGCAAGGGCACGTTGCCTGCTATGCTCCATCTCTATCCCAATGGGATCATGGCTATTAAGATTTGAAGAGGAATGTACGGACATCTTACTGGTGAATTTGTTCTTCTATATAAATACAGCTGATTTGGAAGCTTACTGCCTCTCCATTATTACATAATGCCGTGTCAGCGATCTGTGTATCCTGTGTTCTATTATTTTAATGATATGGAAATCCTTTAAATCACCAGGGAGCAGTTTAAGGTCAGAAACTGCTATGACGCACCTCGAACCTGTCTTGAGAATTTCAGCAAATTTTTCCATACTTTTTCTGTACAGGACGATGATATCCTGCCTGTGCATCGGAGAATTACGGCCATAAGGCAGATCAGTTACCACAGCATCAATTTCATCAGGAATAGACAGTTCAAGAAAGTTTCCTGTTACGATTCTGAAATCGCGTATTCCAAAATACTTCAGGTTAAGTTTTGCACCTGAAGTCATCTGGAGCGACATATCGATCCCCGTCACGTGACGTCCTGTTAAACCTGCCTCCATGAGTATGCCACCTGTTCCACAGAACGGGTCAAGAATTGTTCCGTCCTTTGGAGCGTTTGAAACGTTTACCAGGAACCGTGCTATTCGGGGATGCATTGATATGGGTGAAAAAAATGGCCTTCGGGGAGCTCGCCTTTCTTCAAACTGGGCACTGTTGCCGGAAAATATTTCAATGGCAATGTACCATTTCTCCACATGATACACCCTCACTATGAAGTCTGGCGAGGAAAAGGATACACGGCCATTTCCTCCAAGCAATTGGCCAAGAGATGATTCAATAGATGAATCGTGGCAACTGGAAATGTCGGAAAACCGGACATAAAACTTACCGGAGGGTAGAATGTTTCCGGAAATTGATTCCTCATTATCCTGTATGTCAATGACTCTTGCTATTCTCCTGACAAAGGCAGCATCATATATATTTGATACAGAACCAGAGATTAAGGCTATTCCATTTTGTGCAAATGTAATTTCTGAACCAGACAGACTGCAGAAGTTTTCAATCTCAAAAAGAGAAGCTTCTGGTATATCCTGAGAGTATTCAAGAACAAAGGTTTCTCCCATGGATTTTCTGTTCTTCCTTAACTTGACTGACTAAGACGCTTGATTTCCTTTGAAATATCCAGATCCAGATTCTCGTACATCTTGCTGAGCCGCTTGATGGATCTCTTCACAGCAGCCTGTGGCTTGCCTGTTTTTACCCGTACAAATATTTTCGGAGTGTCAATTATGGGGTGCTTTATGTAGTACCTTGCTTCTGCTACCTGTTCGTCTCTTAATATCTCATCTATGAGAGGCCTCAGTATGGTGTTGTCGTAATTTAACATCTCGAGAGTTATTGAGTCCTTTTCCTTGGAAACGACTCTTAATGAACTGTCCATGGGGGTTCATTAGACATGAATATATATTTTTCACTATCCGGTTTATGTTTCCGTCCGTTACCACAAACATCGGATCGGATTCATTGTCTGAGCTTTGTTACTTCATCAGCAATCACCCATGCCTCCCGGTTGCCTGAACCTTTGCTTCACCCGCATAAATCATTGCATGCATCCGTCAATATTCCATTGATCAAATTTCCTGACGTTTCAGGTTTGAAATATCTTATACTTAAATTCACCACACATTTGCTGAGCCGTTGCTCTCTGCCATAAGTGTTAAAATATTCCGATGCACGAAAAAATACTAATAAGTAGTTACGATGAAAGAGCGACCGAATTGCATAATTATAAATCCAGCGGCAATCAGCAGAGTAAACATCACAGAGTTGACTGTATTGACGGATCAACCTGGATTTGGCAATTCGTAACAGAGTCAGAACGTGTTATTAATTTGCGAGATGGTTTAAATGGCAGTTTCTAAAAAAGTGATAATAATTGGGGATGGAGCAGCTGGAATTATGGCAGCAAACAAATTGAGATTCCATTCCACTGATAAAGAGCTGGAAATAACGGTTGTTGGCAACAGCCCGCGGCATTTCTATAAACCTGATGGTGTTTTGATACCGTTCGGATATAAGAATTACAGGAAGAGTGTAAAGCCCGTGAATTTCCTCCTGAATTATGGCATTAATTACCTTAAGGATGAAGTGCTGAGAATCAATACCGAAGAAAACATAATATTCCTGAAATCTGGAAAATCTCTTATTGGAGACTACATAATAATAGCCACTGGAAACAGGTATTCACCTGAGGAGATACCGGGCTATGAAGGCGAGGCAAGACATTTCTTTGATCTGCAGAGGGCTATGGAGCTGAAGGAATATATTAAAACATTTCAGGGCGGGCAGGTCTTCATAGGAAGTGCAGGGGAAATTATCCAGTACCCGGAATCGCTTTATGAATTTGCATTTGTTCTTGAATCATATTTAGTAGAGAACGGCCTTAAAGACAAGACTACCATAGTTCTTGCAACTCCTTCAAAAGAACTGTCACCCGATCCAGCAGTTCACAGGGACCTTTCCGGAATGCTGGAAAGCAGGGGAATACAGTATCATCCGGGTGTTGTCATCAAATCAGTTGACCCAAAGAACAAGGAAGTGGCTGGCAGTGATGGAAACATGTACAAATATTCGCTTCTGATTCTTGCGCCACCACACAGAGGGCAACAATTTGCCATGGATTCTGGCATTGCGGATGAGAAAGGGTATATTATTGTTGATCCAAAGGACCTCTCCGTAAAAGGTAACAGGACCGTATTTGCCATTGGTGATGCAAATAACCTATCCATCAACAAATCTGCTGCAGTTGCGCATGGACAGGCTTCATTTGTTGCATCACTGATTATATCGAAGACCGTTGGAGGGCTTAAGGAGGAAAAGATGACAGCAAAGGTACCGGAGTTTGCGCTAACCGGCAACGATAGCGCTTTCTCCTTCTATGATTCCCCGGGAAGGGCGTCCCGTGGAATAAATGTCAACAAAGGGGACTTCATGCTAAGGTTGACATCAGCGGATACTTACTTCTCGACAATCCTGAGGGGGATGATTTAAAATGACAGAGAACGAGGAAGAAATGAAAAATACTGAGGAAGAGAATGAAGATGACATAGAGCCTCTGCTTAGAGGGCTTCTTGAAAACCGGCATGCCTTTGAATCATTGATGAACATGCTGACCAAACTCAATAATTCCGGTTTGATGTCAGTGGTTGAGAATATATCTGCTGACTATTTGCCCAGTGACATAGAGTTCCTGTCTGAGTTCCTGACCTCAAAAGATTTCCTGACGTCGTTTGTCAAAACCATGAATGTTGTTACTGCACTTTCACATTCCCTTGCAGGTGAGAGGGCATCAGACGCCCTTAAGGCGATTCTCTACAACAGTGATGCCATTTGGGAGGGCATGGTTACTGGTGCCAAGAACCCGGAGGCCATTTCCATTCTCAGGCTTTATGCAATGCTCAGGGACCCTGACACTGCCGCAGGTCTGACTGCTGTGCTGAATGCCCTTAAAGCTGTTGGTATGGCCCTGAGAAAGGTTCCGGACGAATAATTTCAATACGGCATGTTCCAATACTCAATTTTATATTATTATTCAAAATGAACGTTGAGCTATGACCGTTCCTTTTTACAATATTGCACTGATTCGTTCGAGCAACCTCAGGCCCAGTTACAGCCACGTTGACGAACTAAGAGGCAAGAATAAACTGCGATTTTTGAACCTGCTGATGGAGGGGGGAGAATGGCTTATTGCGGAAAATGTGGGCGGAGGCATTGGACCGGATGAAATTCCCAGAATAGAGGAAGAGTTCCGATCAAAGGGGGCAGACAGAATTTTCATTCGCAATGGAATACTTTACTCAAAACTTCACCCGGCCAACAATGATTTAATGAGTAAAATTAACGGTATACCCGGCTGCAGGATTGGCCCCCTGCATATATGGAATGCCGATGATGTTTATTTTCCCATTGAATATTTTCCAGATCAGTCACGAAGAGTAAGCGATATCATTCTCAGCTATCTATCAGACAATCACTCCCTTTCGACCTCACTTGAATACATGGGTTCCTATTCGGGCAAAATTCCATTCATGCTTAATCTCTTTCAGTCACTTGGCGGAAACCTCGGAGAATACTCCGTTGTCACAACAGCCTGGGATGCAACCTCCAGTGAGATAACCAATGAAACCTCTGGTATCTTTCTTAATGCAGGAATGTTCTATCCCAAGATTCTGTCGGATTCGGACACTGGCAAGATGATTTACCAGAGCAATGGCAGTGACTTCCGCGGACTGACTCCGGAGGTTGTGGATAAAAATCAGCATATATATGAGATACCAATCAGAACAAGATTTTTCAGGGATTTTTATGAATCCATGAAAGAATCAGGCATATGGCCGCTGATTTTAAGTGCAGTTTCTGACGGTAGTGTGGTGACCAACAACATGATGATCAG
>JAVYSG010000004.1:0-22435 GCA_038729325.1 Thermoplasmataceae archaeon
ATTTCCTTTGAACTGAAGTCACTTCCGGGGAATCTCAGAATATCACTTTCAACGTATTTAATTGCCTCAGGTCCGGCATTCTGCATAAGAAGTTTCCAGGAAAGATATTCAGCCAGCGCTCTCTTCTCATCATCAGTGAGATCAAATATACTTCTGCCTCCGTCGATTGAGAGCCTCTGCAGCTCAGATTTTACATTCTCCGGCTTCCCGGAGAGGTCAAAAAAGAAAGGGTCCGTGGAGTACGTGATACCTTCCTGGAGTGTCTGCCCTTCGAGATTGAGGGTATGCTCCGGCTTCAGATCGCTTCCATAATGATCCATTATGATCTTGTTGAGGCCACGAAAACCACCAATATCCTGCTTGTCCGCAATTGCTCCTGACACCATGAACGGGAGCAGGTCTGCATTTTTCTCGTCTATGGCCAGTGCCATCAGAAAAGCCATTGTAGCACCGCAGGCTTCCCGTGTACCATCAACTCCAAAGTTACGCGCATTTATATTGAGTCCTTTAAACTGATTTTCCCTGAAAAAATGATGATCCAGGATTACCACGTTCTCAAACTCGCTTATTGATCCTGCCTGATCAGAACCGGCATCTGTGATCACAGTGAAAAGGTCTTTTGCTTCCTCAAATCTCTCCCTGAATTTAGCTCCATCGAGGCTCTTTATAAATCCTACATGAAATTTTATGTCCTTGCGGCGAAGTGCTTTTGCAAGAATTATGGCAGCGCTTCCTCCGTCCCCATCATAATGGGTCAAAATTCTCACGTAATCATTATTGATTATTCTGCGTGCACCCTCCTGCAGGGTGCTGTAAAATTTCTCGTCTAATATATCCTTAAGCATTTATTCATAGTACCTTTGCCAGGTTCCATTCCGGTGCCAGTTTACCCTCTCTTTTGTAGTATTTTACCATCCTGAGTATTTTTGACATTATGAGCATCTGGCCTCTCTTGTTGCTGAAATCCTTTGAATTTAGCTCAATATGTTTTGAGACATTCTGATACCTCTTTATCAGATTCATGAGATCTTCAGGGACAGGATCCGTGAGACCATTTTCACTCAGCACCTGGCCAAGTTTTATGCCAAGGACTGCCTTTGCTCCGGGAATACCGTATTCATCCCTGAGCCTTATTCCTATCATGGAAGGGGGAGTGCCTGACTTTTTCATATCCACTATCATTTTAGTTATTTCTTCGTTCGAAAATTGAATCCAGTCCGGTTTCTGGTTGCTGAATAACTTTCTGGACTTTGATTTTCCTCTCTTTCTGGTATGCATTCGTGCCATGTTGATCCTAACCTTTAGGTCTTCCTTTATCTTTACCGTATTAATTTATTTTTTTGTTGTTCCACTGTGTTCAAAAAAAAATTGGCACGGAAATATGGTAGTATTTACATTTCATACATACCCGTAATCCCGCTCATACTGGCATATGGATTCCATTGCCACAGACCAGATTGTGAGTTCATCCGGATATATGGAGATTCCAGCTCCCAGTGAATAAACGTCAGAAATAAAGTCTCCCTGAGAGAATCCGCCAATAATCACTGCTTTATCGCCTTCACCATGAAAAACTTCAGAAATTTTTCCCGGAATTCCTCTTGGGGACAGCAGAATCGGTTCACCGCCTGCAACGCTGAGAGCATTTCTCCAGTCCCCGTGAGTAATCTTCATGAGAGTCTCGGACTGGGATCCTACGGCCTCTTTATCAAACAGGTCCTCCATGAGACCTACGAATCTGTTATACGATTTGGGGAGCCTTATGGACGGATTGATCTCTATAATCAGGTTGTTTCTGGTGTGTATGATTACCCGAAGCCCTGATTTTTTGTTCAGAATTGATTCAAGCGAGGTCATCAAAAGATGGAAAATTATGTCAGGTCTGCCCCGCCTGTTCGATTCACCAGGAAAATAACGTTCGATTGCCGCGTGCATGAAATTGCTGTCCAGAAGTATCTTTGAGGCTGACTTTCCTCTTTTTTTAGCCTGAATCCTGATGGAATAATCATCCAGCATAATGTCAGGTATGGTTTCCAGTTCGGCATCCAGGACCACCAGTGAAAGCATTGACCGTAATCCGAACATGATTAATATGTGCTCGCTGCATGTGGTGCAAGGGTGGTGGAAGTGGCTGTCAGGCTGAGTAAGGGTCTCGTTGAGGTATACACAGGAAACGGAAAGGGAAAAACTACGGCCGCATTTGGCCTGGCTTTCAGGGCACTCGGTTGGGGCATGAAGGTATACGTGATCCAGTTCATGAAGCTTGGTACATACGGTGAAAACAGATCCGCAGCACGGGTAGATGGCAACCTGGTGGTCGAATACGTTGGAATGCCTTATTTTATAGCTTGGGAAGAAGACATTCCCAGCGAAGACAGGAACAGGATAAGGAATGTTGTCATAAGGCCACGAGGTAAACCTCCTGAGGAATATGCAGAGAAAGCAATGAAAGCATTTCGTACAATGAAGGAGCATATCAGTGAAGGAAACTGGGACGTTGTAATAATGGATGAGATTAATGTTGCAATTTATTATAATCTGCTTCCCTTGAAGGACGTCCTGGATTTTATAGATAACAGGCCCGCCCATACTGAAATAGTTCTCACTGGAAGAAAGATGCCGGATCAGATTATTGAAAGAGCAGACCTCATAACAGAGATGAGGGAAGTAAAGCATCCATATGCCGCCGGCATACCTGCAAGAAAGGGCATAGATTTCTGATGGTGATGCGTGGAACGCTGCACCGGAATCAGTTACGCCTGGGTATCCTTTCCATTGTTACAGCAGGCCGCAGGTTAATTATTTAAAGACTCATATTATGCATTAAAATGGTTCCCCCATCAGATACTGATGTCCTTGTTGTGGCAAACCCCGGAACAGGGAAGACCTGGGAGATTGCTGACACTGTAATGAATCTGCTGAGGAACGGTGTCCCCGGTCAGAAAATTGCATGCCTTACATTCACAAACAGGGCAGCCAGAGAGATGCTGGACAGGATAATCCAGATGGCTGGTCATGATCAGAACCTTCTCCGGTCAATCTATTCAATGGACATAGGTACCATGCACAGCATGGCATTTAGAATGGATGAGGAGACCACTTCGGGCGACCTCGTATCAAATTCACTTCTGCGATTTCTGATCTTCAGAAAACTCAGGGAGTTGAAGACCTTCAATTACTCAGAAGCTTATGTGAAATCAGATATTGTGCCTAAGTTCGAAAATATGATCAGGTACATCAAAAGCTTTGGTATTTATCCACAGGACATAATTCCAGAACGCGTCCTGGAGATCATAAGGATGAGAATCGAGGATCAGGATAATGAAAGGATCAACATTCGTGATTACGAACGCCTTCTGCGAGATTTCAGGGACATTTATGCATTCTATGAGGACTACAAGAAAAACCACGGAATGGTGGATTACAACGACATACTGCATAATTATTTGATTCAGATAAGGGCGCCGCTTAAGGATTATGTTCTTGTTGATGAGTTCCAGGATCTCAGCAGGGAGCAGGTTGAGCTCGCAGAGCGTTTGGCAAAACGGCGATTTTTTGTTGGCGACCGGAAGCAGTCAATTTTTGGATTCCAGGGTGGAAGTCTGTCTCAGTTCAATGACTTCATATCACGCCAGGAGTACAACAAGATAACGTTGAAAATCAACAGAAGAAGCACAAACAACATTCTTTCATACTCATCGAGACTGCTGGAATCAAGGATTTCAGATCATTCGATCTCAACTGAACTTCGGGGGTTCCATAATCCGGAAACGGGCGATGGCGAGAAAGTCACCATACTTGCAGCAGAAGAACCGGAAAGCGCCGCAGTAAATGCACTGTCGGAAATGCTGAACAAAGGTATTTCCGGAGATTACGCCATTATTGTCAGGACAAATGCTCAGCTTGCAAGGATTCACAAGCTTCTTTCCGACACAGGGTTGCAATTCTCCTCAACACTCACCAGGGGACACCCGTCCGATCGGCTTGCTGAGATAATGCACTTCCTGCGGGGGATTCTCCTTCCGGGGAGAGATCATCTGATGAGGGCTCTTTTTACCCCTTTTTCAGGACTGTCGTTCCGGGAAGCTGTGGAAATTTCAGAAAAACTCCATGATGAACAGGAAGAACCCGCAATACCATCCCGCATATCGGGCCTGCGGGCGTTGAATAACGGAATCGAGGTAGTCCGAACAGCACTTGATCAGATTATCATCCCCATATCCGTATCACTGGGGCAGGAATACTTCTCTGCAGCCTCATCAGTCTATTCTGCCTCAACTGATTACCTCAACAATGTCAGCGATTTCTCCCCGGGCGATTATCTGGATTTTCTTGACATGTCCGTGCTGGACCAGGAAGAAGACCTGAAGAAATCCAGAATCAATATACTGACAGTACACAAGGCCAAGGGGCAGGAGTTCCATAATGTAATATACATCCCTTCACGCACAAATGGAAATCTCAAGTTCATGGATCTGCTGTCCTATGCAATAGTATCCGGAATAACAGGAACTGATGTTGAGTCTGACCTCCGTGATGAACCCTACAGGATTGACTACGTTGCAATGACAAGGGCAAAGGAGCGGCTCAGTATTGTTGTGGATCGCAAGACATGGAAGGATTTTTACATCGGAGATGAAATATGCCAGATTGTAGAGGATCATACCAGATCAGATGTCAGCCTTGGAAAGAAATATAATGCCGCTTACTCGCTGTTTATCAATGGGAGACTGAATGAAGCAGCTGAAATGATCAGTTCAGACAGGGAATGGATCAGGAATAGAATCACCTCGTATTTTTCAAATCTTACAGAGCTTTCACCATCTCTGGTCAAGCTGGCTTCTTCCCCGTGGGATTTATTGCATGAAAAAATACTTGGAATAAGAGAACAGGGGCAATCGGCCTTAACAGGCATAGAGTTCCATCGCCTTGCCGAGCAGTACACTACCGGCAGACTGGACGCTGATAAAATCCCGGAGGAATTATCCAGCATGATGAGTGCGCTGGATCAGATCATTACACGTATACCGGAGAAATATGGAAAAGTTCCATCCAGAACAGAGACACAGATTTTAATCCCGCTCACAGATTTTCTTGGAACAGATGACATTCCACAGGATATGTTTATGAAGGGAACAATAGATGCAGTTTTCTCTGCAGGTGATGGAAGTTCTCATTTAATTATGGATTACAAGACCAGCAGGAATGCAAAAAGCGAATACTGGCAACAGATATGGTCATATTGCAGGCTTTTTTCCGCTGCAACGGGAGCAGATCCTGGCAGTATCCAGGGAGCCATAGCCTACGTGAATCTAATGGGCCCAGTGAATTCCGGAGTGTCAGAGGCTGATCTTGTGGTCAGGGATTTCAGCGAACTGAACAGACAGGCAAGGACAGTTACTGAAGGGATACGGAAAATGATACTGTATTGCGAAGACCCGGAATCATTTATCGGGGCACTTCTTTCCAGGAAGCAGCATAGTGATCTCGATATGCGCCTTGCAGATCTACTGGAATGAAGCCTGCTGATCCAGAAGTCTCAGGTTTTCCATCTGAACGGTGGCATACCTTCGAAGCAAAGCCCCTGCAGTGACTGCAGCGAGAACCATAATTCCTGTTATGATCATGAGCAGCCTTACACCAATGAGTTCTATGGTCAGTATGTACAGCAACAGCAACAGGATTCTGGATGTCACGGCCAGCATCTGCACTTTCCCATTGAAATGTCCAATCTCTCCAGCCGGTACGTTCCTCATGACAAGCGTATTTCTTGATATTCTGTTTCCTGCATTTCCAGTGCCATGGCTGGACTGTAGGATAAAGAATATTGCAATCAGCGGGAACAGGGGCATCAGTATGCTTCCAGCCACATAGACAAGTGAAAACATCATGGCGGACCGGAATTCCCCAATTTTCTTAATGGCGAGTGGTGCCAGCAGACCGGCCATCACAGCTGAAATCGCATAAACTATTTCAGATTCAGCAAGGGTACCGGGTGTTCCATGAAGCAGCTGAGCTATGAAGATGGGCTTAAGATAATTGCCGGAGACCACAGCTACATACGGCATATTGAACAGGAATATGAAAATGACAGAACTCATTTTCATCTTACGGACAGCCGGCCTGGTGGAATGGGTCGACTGTCCTGTCAATACCGTCGCACTGGTATTCCGCACACGTGCCAGTGGAAATAACAGGAATATCCCGACTACACCACTGGCCACGAGAATGTATGGCAGGGGGACAATGTTCCAGAATATGGCTGAAATTGCTGCACCAATAATCACCGGTGTCTGTCCCAGTATTTCTGAAAGTCCGCTGTAATTTCCTGCGTCCCTGTGATTTATCAGGGACTGCGCAATGGAGGCGTAAACCTGGTATGCAACTGTATAATAAGTTTCAATCAGAACGAGCATTATCAGAAGGGCTGCTTCAAGATGGCCCAATAAACTGATTTCAAGTCCCACCGTCATGACAGAAATGGCAAACACCAACTGATTAACTGCCTGTATTTTCCTGCGCTCAATTCTGTCTATGACCCTGGAAAGATAGGGCTGAATCATGAGTTCAGCGACCAGAGAAAGGATCATTGCAAATCCGAATGCAGTAAGGAACGATCTGTTATCAGCAAGCCTGAAAACAATATCGATATCTGCAGGTACAGGGGCGATGAGGCTTGAAAATCTTGCCATGGACAGGTTTCGAAATTGGTTGGATGCTTTCATTCTTAACAGAATATAAGCTGCCTGGCATTAATAAAGTAATCAATTTGTAAACTTTATAAATAATATATGGTAATATTTAATTGCTGGAAGGCACTGGCATTCCATGCAGGAATATCCAACCGAAACCAGACTGATACTTGTGCTGAAGGAGAAGGGGCAGAGAAGCCTCCAGGATCTATCGCAGGATCTGGGAATTTCAAAAATGGGTGTGCTGAATCATATAAAACATCTTGAATCAAGAGGACTTATAAGAAGGATTCAGAAGAAAGGACGCGTGGGGAGACCATACTATCTTTTCGCGGTTACCGAGGATTCCAAGGAGAACCTGGCTAATTCAAATGCATGGATGTTGCAGAATCTTGTCAGTTATCTCAGAGAAACCGGACATTCAGACCTGATGGAGCACTTCCTTAAGGACAGGTATGAACAGATAAGAATTGACTATGAGAAAAGGCTGAGTCATACGGAAAAAGACCAGAGAATCCAGGAACTGGTCCGGATGAGGGAAGATGAAAGTTATTTTCCAGTCCTGAGGGATACTGGACATGGATCATTCGATCTGCAGGAATTTAACTGTCCCATATACCAGATAGCCAGGTATTTTGGAATCGCCTGCAAGCTGGAAACAGGTTTGTTTTCGTCTGTTCTGGATATGGATGTGGAATCCACCCACAGACAGGTGGATGGCAACGGTGTCTGCAGGTTCATCATAAGATCACGCACTGAAAAAGAATGAATCCTGCAAGCATACCATTTCTGATACTACGAATCAAAAAAATGATGGACTGATGAAGCTCAGTTCAGCTTTTCGACTGCTTTCCTGACTTCCTCAAAATCCGGGAGGTTTCCGGCATTTTCAGTGACCCATTTGTATTTCACGTTTCCGTCCTTGCCAATAACAAAGACCGCCCTTTTAGATGCGTGAAATCCCTGTATGTTAAGGAAGTTGTCGTAAAGTACGCCATATTTCTTGCTTACATCTGTGGTGATATCACTGAGCAATTCAAAGTTCAGCTTGTTGGCCTTTGCAAATTCTGCCTGTGCAAATGGTGTGTCAGTACTGATCCCTATGACTTTTGCCTTGAGGCTGTTGAAACTTGCCATGGAATCACGGAACGTGCACATTTCCTGAGTACATACGGAGGTGAATGCGCCTGGAAAGAACGCAAGCACCACGTTCTGGCCTTTGTAATCTGACAGTTTCTTTTCCTTAAGCGAGGCATCAAGCAGTTTGAACTCAGGTGCCTTTTCTCCAACATTTACCGACATATAATTCTACCTCTCTAATTCATATACCACGTGTTCTGCATAACTCTGGATATTGCAAATCATACACCCCTGCCGGGCACACATGGTATTCAATTCATTGCACAAAGACATATAAATGCTTCTAAATATGCGTTCTGACAAGAACAGGTGATAATCTTCATTTTACCTGTTTCAGGAATGTATCAGGAAATCGCGATTCCGAAAGAACGCGGCACCCAGCGCCATGGAAATATTAGGAACTGATACAGGGGCGTCTGTCTGGAGATATATGGCCAGGCAGGAATGAGGGACTTCCGGATGGTTGCAGGAATAGTGATTCGATCATCCTTCAAACAATATGGGTCCATCAAAAGTTTCAGCCGCTGTCATGCCGGCATCTCAAAGCGCAGACAGGCATTTGCCGCAATAGAATAAATACATTTTTCCTATTTACCCTGGTTGAAATCGGTTTGGCTTCTTTCAGGTGGAAAGGACTCTTTTCTCGCTGCTGAGACTGCGCGCGATCAGGGACACGAAATAGGCATGGCACTTACCGTTATCCCGGAGGAATTTTCAATGATGTACCATTTTCCCAATGCATCAAAAGCTGAGCTTGTAGCAGGTTTGCGTGAAACTCCATGGACAAGTGTTTCAGAGGACAGTCTCAGTTCAACTCTCACCGACCTGCGGAACCAGGGTTATGACGAACTTATCTCCGGGGCCATAGCATCAGAATACCAGAAGACACGTCTAGAAAAGTTGTGTACAGAAATAGGAATGGAATCATACACTCCGCTCTGGCACAAGGATCAATCTGACATTATCAGGGAACTTATACTGAGAGGAATAAGGGCACTGGTTGTGTCAGTATCAGCAGAGGGTTTTACACAAAATGACCTTGGGAGAACAATAGATGAAACATTCCTCAGGGAGCTGGAGATCAGGAACAGGCGTTACGGCATAAACATTGCAGGGGAAGGCGGAGAATACGAAAGTTTTGTATATTCAGCATATGGTTGCAGTATAAATATAAGCAGCACACGGAGGATCTGGGAGGGGTCCCACGGCTATCTGATCATAGACAATGCAGAGCTTGTTCAGTCAAGAGTAGTTTGAACATTATCCTGATCTGCAGGTGAGAAGCGCTTAAGATCCATTGAAATGTAGATAATCTCCCTGAGTATTCTCATTAATCTGGACAGATCTCTGGTCTCAGGCTCCATCATTGTGTTGGACTGCGGTATCTTGATTCCCTGGGCTGCAAGCTTTTCTATTATTTCCATTTTCCTTGGGGGCATCACTTTCCTGTATTCCCTGGCCGGATCCACATTGCAGCGCTCCAGTTCCCTGGCAAATATGGGCCTGTTGAACAGGTAGTTGAGCACAAGAAGTGCATCTCCTCCAGCATCCTCGCTTCCAGTTCTGGTCACTGCCAGACCAACAAGATCATAGATGTCACGGCTTCCATTCTGGTTTATGGAGTAAATCCTTGACGGTTTAATTTCCTTCTCATTCAGAAAGCCGGAATCGACCATGGCCTTCAGATAGCCT
Organism: Thermoplasmataceae archaeon; assembly: GCA_038729325.1. Lineage (GTDB taxonomy): Archaea > Thermoplasmatota > Thermoplasmata > Thermoplasmatales > Thermoplasmataceae > UBA509. Next base: position 9,525 of record JAVYSG010000004.1, read on the forward strand.
GTGAGAACAAGTCTGTGGAGAGTTCTACCCTTTTCCTCGAGCGACTTCTGGAGCCCCGATATGGACTTCTCTTCGGCGGTCAGATCGGAGATGATATCATCCTTCAGCAACCTCTCAGTATGAAGAGAATTCATGTGCCGCCACCATCCTTTTCATAGTTCAGTTTCATGGTTTCTTCCAGCACTCTCCTGCATATCCTGGCTGCACTGCCGGTGAAGCTCCGGGGGTCTGATATTCCCTCCTCAACGCCTGCAGGGAGCTTTTTCATATATCCTTCATCCTTAAGGGTCTTGAGGAGCGTAGAATGCGCGGACTGTGCTTTCATGGAAGCCTCTCTCACCAGTTCATGGGCATCCTGACGCGGCATTCCTGCCCTTGTAAGTTCAGAAACAACCCTCTCGGAAAGGACAAAATCGTCATCCATGAGATTCTTCAGCATTCTATCAGGGAAAACAAGCAGCGTTTCAAGAATCTCGGCCATCTTTACCATGGCATGATCAGAAAGAATGCAAACATATGGTATTATAAATCTTTCAGCGGCACTGTTCGTAAGGTCGCGCTCGTGCCATGTGACAGCACCCTCGTATTCAGGTATTATGAAACTCCTCACAAGCCGTGAAATGCTGCACACATTCTCTGAATTGACAGGATTAACCTTGCTGGGCATTGAGCTTGATCCAACCTGCTTCTGCATATCAAAATATTCAGAAACCTCGCCAATCTCAGGCCTCTGGAGATTCCTTATTTCCGTGGCCACTTTCTCAAGTGAAGTGACGATCCCGTTGATGACAGACAGAAATTCCACGTATCTATCCCTGTTGACCACCTGCGATGACGCATTCTCGGGAACAAGCCCAAGCAGTTCCATGACCCGATCCTGGATTTCCAGTGCCGCATCTCCAAGGGCAGCGCCCGTTCCAACCGGGCCCATTATCTTGCCAGCAAGTATCCTCCGCCTGGTTTCTCTAACCCTGACCACGTGGCGGTTAATTTCAGACAGATACACGGCCATTTTCAATCCAAAAGTGATGGGACTGGCGTGCTGCCCGTGAGTCCTCCCCAGCATGACAGAATCCTCATGCTTCCTGACAAGAGAGGACATTGCTTTCTGTATCCTTGACAGATCATCCTGAAGATATACGTAGAACTCCTTGATCTGGAGGGCTGTGGCAGTATCTATTATATCATTGGATGTGACCCCGAAATGGACATAACCTGCCCCTTCATGGCATTTCTCGGTAAGAGCACGCACCATTGCCATTATGTCGTGCTTTATCTCAGCCTCTATTTCTCTGACTCTCTGAACCTTCACAGCATTGGAATCCACGACATTCTCTATATCGAGGTAAGCTTCTCTGGGAATCAGGTTCTGTTCCGCTTCGGCCTGAGCCAGGAATTTTTCCACACTGAGCATGTGGCGAAGCTTTGACTCTTCAGAGAATATGGATTTAACGGCATCCCTGCCGTATCTGTATTCTATGGGCGATATCGACACATGGGTTTATTCGCAGGATATCCTAAAAACTTTCCAGAGGTAAGATGAAGGGGCAGCACATGTGCCGGCAAAGCAAATAGGTGAAATTCATTCATTTGAGGCCGCATGAAACTTTTCCGTACAGGCAAACCCTGCAGATAATTAATTAAGGCAGAAGTATGATCTCCTCACATTGAGAGTACCCAGATTTGCCAGAATCAGACCCGGTGAACGGGATGATGCAGTCGCAGAGATCATAGGGGCAATACTCCTCATAGCTGTTGTCATTGTTGCCTTCACCGGGTTTCTTGCATGGTATATCCCCACCACAACCGCATCCAACGAAAGCAGTTTTCAGATCAGCGAGAGAACTGCATTTTCGGGCATTGTTTCACAGATGCATTCTGCACAGTCAGGAAACGGAACAACCATAACAGGTACCATCCCGCTTGGAGTGGGAGGCGCTCCGCCATTTGAGCCCCCCACAGATACTTCGTTATCCATATTCTCATCAGGTGCCGGATATCATTCACTGCTTTCTGTGAATTTATCATACACTGCGACAAATCTAACAGGATCAAGAACAGTGTTCGTTCAGAGAAACATAACTGCGGCAGGGGAGATTCAGTCCGGAAGCCAGATGCAGTACATTACTGCCATAAATTACATCATTGAGGACGGTTCGCTTCTGGAATCCTACGGATCATCACAGCCCGCCTCATTCCTGGGGCCACTGCCAATTTCCATAACGCCATTATCCATCGGGTTGGATATTTTCAGTTTATCCGGCCAGAATGAAACGTTCTCCGGTACAGATCCCGCAACCCTGTCATTCACCGTATCCAGCGGAATGCAGCTCTCGCTATCAAACCAGAGCCTCTCAGTTTATGGCGGTCATGTGGTGGCTGTATCAAACATAACACTCCATTCCCTGTCATACAGTATAAGCAGTCCCCTTTATGAAACCTGGAATCATGCGCTCTATGTGCAGTTTAACAATTCGCTGGCAAGCTATACTTTCACCAGCGCCATTTCTTCCTGGAATTTTACGGGAATGCCTCTGGCCGCCAGCACCGCTTCCGGTGAAATTCACATTAACCTTATCAGTCCGGTGCATCTTCAGGCACTTAACATCAGGGATGTGGTGCTGGTGCAGGCTGACTGAATGTTGCACATAATTAACCATTCTCATTATAAAACATTATCTGATAAAAAACCTTAAAAGTAGCAGAAAGCTACCAACTGGATTGAATGTATCAGGAAAAATATGAACTGACAATTGGAAAGATATTTGCTGCAGCTGTGAGGAATAACCCGGAGCAAATAATTTCCTACAAGGGAGAGGAAAGAGTAACATACAGGGAATTCATGGAAAGGGTTGAGAAGATTGCCCGGGGACTGGTCAAACTTGGCTTGAAGAAGGGAGACAGGGTTGCAGTACTGGACTGGGACACCATCAGATACCTGGAGGCATATTACGCAGTGCCCATGGCTGGCGGCGTTCTTCACACTGTGAACATAAGATATCCACCTGAGCTTATTTTCTACACGATGCAGCACGCGGAGGACCGTTTTGTCATTATACGGGATGAATTCATACCACTCATAGAAAAGAGTGTCCAGCTCTTTGATTTTGTAAATAAATGGATAGTCTCATCTGACGGTCCGAAGCCTGCAATGATGCTTCCGGATGCGCTGGTATACCAGGATCTTCTCAGCGGAGTTGAAAACATTGCGCTGCCTGAGATAAAAGAGGATGATGTGGCCACCACTTTCTACACATCAGGCACGACAGGTTTGCCAAAGGGCGTACTTTTCACGCACAGGCAGATTGTCCTTCACACTCTGGCCATGATCTCGGGTCTTTCCGATGAACCCATAAATCTCAAGAGCACAAGCCCAATAATGCCAATTGTCCCCATGTTCCATGTTCACTCCTGGGGCGTTCCTTACATGGCCATTATGAAGGGGCAGAAATATGTGCTGGCAGGGCGGTATGACTTCGACAGAATGCCGGAAATAATGGAGAAAGAGGGAGTGAAGGTGAGCCTCATGGTCCCTTCCATTCTCTACATGCTGATGTCAGGCAAGAACAGCCAGAAGCTGAAAAATCTTGACCTGAGGGTGGTTGTTGGAGGAGGCGCTCTCTCATCCGGTCTTGCACAGATGGCCGATTCATTGGGAATTAAGGTGGTCTCAGGTTATGGAATGTCCGAGACAGCACCTGTGCTCACCCTTGCAACCTACAACCAGAAACTTGATTCCATGGATGAGAAGAAGAAGCTGGAATACCGCACCAAGACTGGAATTCCCATACCGCTTGTTGAGTTGAAGGTCGTGGATTCTGACGGCAATGAGGTGAAGCACGATTCGAAATCCATAGGTGAGATAATAGTAAGATCTCCGTGGCTCACAAGGGAATATGTCAAGGACGAGGATAATACCAGAAAACTGTGGAAGGGCGACTGGATGCACACCGGCGATCTGGCTGTTGTGGACGATCTTGGTTATCTCTCCATTGTCGACAGGGAAAAGGATGCGGTCAAATCCGGAGGAGAATTTATTCCCACAATTATTCTTGAGGATGTAATCAGCACATTTCCCGGCATTGCAGAAGCTGCAGTTGTTGCCAGGCCAGACAGGAAATGGGGGGAAAGGCCTGTGGCTTTTATATCCGGCCTGAAGACGGTGGATAAACAGAAAATCGTCAACCACATGATGAAATATGTGGATTCAGGCAGGATTGCAAAGTTCTGGATTCCGGATGAGTTTATTCCCGTCGACTCGTTCCAGAAAACAAGCACTGGTAAAATAGATAAAAAGCCCCTCAGGGAACGCTTGTCCCAGTAAACTCTTTCCGGAGGGCATCCACAACCTCTTCAATCCCTTTCCTGAGGGGGGTTACATCCCCTATGAGTGGATGAGATGCCACAAGTTCTCTTGCTTCAGGGAGAACATAATCTTCACGGTGAGTCCTTATTTTTTTCCCCGTAACGTCCTCCACAAGCTTCAGAAGATCGTTAACTGATGTCCCGACACCACTTCCAATCTCATGGTATCCCTCCTCGACCTTACCATCTATTATCATCCTGATTGCTCTGACAACGTCCTTTACATGGATGAAATCTCGAACGTTATTGCCATCTCCGTAAATTACGGCCTCCTGGCCGGTCAGTGATGCCTTTGAGAACAGGAAAACTGCGCCTTTCCTGCTGGTGGGCCCATATATGTTGAAAAATTTCATAACATGTCTCCTGGTTCCGTACATTGTATGATAAAGTTCTATCCACTCAACTGTTTGCTTCTTTGAAAGGGAATACGGATTGGTAGCCTCCATGACAGATCCTGACGTGGGAAATATGAAAGTCGACCCATTTTTTCTGCAGTATTCAAGCATTCTGAGGGAAAATACCATGTTATCGTCAAAATATTCATAGGGCTTCTCCCTGGACATCCTTATGAGAGTTCTGGCTCCCATGTGAACTATATAATCATATTTTCTGTCAATGAACTGGTCACCGATGTCAATACCGCTGACATCATATCCCTGATCACACAGGGTACCGTATACCTGGCTTCCAATGAATCCCCTGTGGCCTGTTACAAGTATTTTCATGTGTGCACATATCAATGTTACTGTTATTTTTTTGTGTTTCTGCCCTGTAAACAATGCAGAATTGTACCTATAAGATTTAATAAGCTGCTCCAATGAGATAATGTGTTATACAATCTCATCCTCATTGTAATTTCTGCCCTGACCGGCATTTCAGTTATATACTATGTACTGAATTCTTACAGTTCAATGAGGTATTCCGGCGTCACCCATCCGGAGAATGTGGATCTGAGTAAGGTTACCATTGCCATGCCGGTGTATAACGAAGATATCAGTGTCTTCAAGGAATCCATAGAATCCGTGGCCATGCAGGGATGTAAATTTGTGGTCGTAGGGGATTCCAGCGATGAGCCATACCGTTCAATCGTGGAAAATGCCGGAGGCAGGTTTGTCCTGCAGGAAAAGAGGGGAGGGCAAAAGAAGGCAATTTCCAGGGCTTTTGATTTTATAGACACAGAATTTGTTCTTCTGGTGGACAGCGATACAATTCTACCTCCAAATGCTGTAGCAAGCATGCAGAGCTATTTTGACAGCACGGTTGGTGGTGTTGGCGCCAATATTGGCATAAAGAAGACAGGTTCTGCGGTGGCATACGCATCAGAGTTCATAGAAAGGTCCAGGGAGGTTGTGTTCAGGGCCATGTCTGCCCACGGGAATGTAATGAACCTGGATGGCGCATGTGTTATGCTCAGAACTGAACTGGTCAGGCCATTCATAAAATCCGATGAGTTCCTTGAATTCAAGTTATTTGGCAGGCCGAGCGTTCTTGGAGAGGACTGGCTCATAACCGGTTATATAATTAACAAAGGGTACCGGGCCGTGAAGGATTACAGCACGAGAGTCGAGAGTTATCCGCAGAAGGACGCTAAAAAGTTTCTCAAGCAGAATGTCAGGTGGGCCAGGTCAGGCTGGATACGTTTTGGCAGAGAACTTATGGATGGAACGGCTGCAAGGGCCGGGAAATTCTACACTTTTGAGCTGATATACACCTATCTTCTTCCAATAATAGTCCTGGGATTTGGTATATTCAGGTTCTTCGCATTCCTTCAGGCCAACCCTGGTGCGCTTCATTTCATGAATATAGTGGATGACATACTTCTCATAAGGCCATCCGATGTGGGATACCTGATCTATACAAAGCTCACCATAACCCTGGCAAACGTTTCCGGTTCAATGATATTCCTGGGCGCGGTAATAACCCGAATGAAGGGTGAAAAACTCAGGACAATTGCATTCGGTGCAATCGGGCTCCTGGTACTGTTCGTTACCAATATTTATGGTATATTCACATTCTGGAAAGGCGGAAGCCACTGGCTGACCAGATAATTCCCTAATATTATTATTTTCTGCATATCCGGTGTATATATTTTCCTGTTGTTTTCAATTATGGCCTTTACTGTTTGCAAATCTTAATAGGATTAATAGTATTTATTTGGCATAAATGATGCCTTCAGGTGGTTACGGTTTGGAAGACAATGATGAAGATTTTACAACATCAGATGCTGAACTTCAGGAATATCTTGAGAAACTGAGGGTAAAGATCAAGATATTTGGTGCGGGCGGCGGTGGTTCCAACACAATTAACAGGTTGATGAGGGAGGGCATAAAGGGTGCAACGCTGATAGCATGCAACACCGATGCCCCCCATCTTCTGAAGACCAGGGCAAACCATAAGATACTCATGGGAAAAAACCTGACCAGGGGACTGGGTTCCGGTGCTGATCCCCGCATAGGCGAACAGGCGGCCAGAGAATCTGACCAGGATATAATGAAGTATGTCAGCGGCACAGATATTGCCTTTGTTACTGCAGGTCTGGGTGGAGGAACAGGCACAGGATCAGCCCATTACATAGCAGGAAGGGCCAGGGACAGCGGTGCACTCACAATATCTGTTGTCACACTACCATTCACGTCTGAGGGAAAAATCAGAATGGAAAATGCAATGTGGGGTCTCGGGAGGCTTCTTAAATCCTCAGATAGCGTCATAATAATCCCCAACGACAAGCTGAAGGAACTGGTGCCCACCCTTCCACTTGAGAAAGCATTTCGCGTTGCTGATGAAATAATAGTCAGAGCAATAACTGGAATATCGGACCTTGTAACGAAGCCCGGCCTGATAAACCTGGATTTCAATGATCTGAGAACAGTAATGAAGGATTCCGGACTTGCCATGATAGGTATGGGCATGTCCGAAGGGGAACCCGGCGCAAGAGTTGATGATGCAGTTCAGAAGGCTATGAACTCGCCATTTCTCCAGTTCGATCTCTCCAGCGCAAGCGGCGTCATAATAAATGTGACGGGAGGTCGTGACATGCAGCTTGAAGAGGCAAGCAATGCTGCAGAGTTCATCAGGAAGAAGGTGAGCAGGAGCACCAGAATAATCTGGGGAGCCACTGTTGATCAGGAATATGACAATAAAATTGAAGTACTTATTGTGGCAACGGGAGTCAGTTCTGCGGAGATACAGGGCACTGAGAAAAAGGACAGCAGTAACGACATTGACATGGTTTCATAATAATGGGCAAACGCTGCAAGTCCAGCCCCGCATATTGAAATTATGATCGGTCCATTGTTGCAGCATGGGTTAAAGAACATTTTTAATAGTGGTAAAAATACAGCATAGTCACTTGCCGGCTGATAACTGTATGACACACCTGAAGCCGGTATTTCGGTGGAAAATTTATGGAACAATATAATGCGATGGATCTGAAAAACGTTGCCAGAAACATTAGGAGAAAAGTTATAGAGATGGTGTATGAGGCGAAGAGCGGGCACCCGGGCGGATCTCTTAGCATTGCAGACATTCTTGCTGTTCTTTACTTCAAGGAGATGAACATAGACCCGCTTGAACCAGACGATCCCGACAGGGACAGGTTCATAATGAGCAAGGGGCATGCTTCACCGGGTCTATATGCAACACTGGCTCTGAGGGGTTATTTTCCCGAATCACTCCTGAGCGGATTCAGGAAACTGAATTCAAAACTTGAGGGGCATGTGCACAGAGGTGTACCTGGCGTTGAGGCCTCCACCGGCTCCCTTGGGCAGGGTCTTGGTATCGGCGTAGGCATTGCTCTGGCTGCAAAGCTTGATCACAGAGACTACCGCACATACGTGGTCATTGGAGACGGGGAACTTGAAGAGGGCAGTGTGTGGGAATCACTTATGGCAGGATCCAAATATCATCTCAACAACCTCATCGCCATCCTGGACAGGAACGGAGTTCAGCTTGATGGATTTACCCGGGACATAATGCCGCTTGGCGACATCGGCAGGATGGTTGAAAGCTTTGGCTGGGAGGTTCTGGAAATTGACGGCCACGATTTTGACCAGATAATTTCTGCCCTTGAGAAGGCTAAGAACGCAACTGAAAGGCCAGTGTTCATTGTTGCTAATACAATAAAAGGCAAGGGAGTAAGCTATATGGAAAACAACCCCAAATACCATGGCTCCCCACCCGCAAATGACGATGAATACAGGCAGGCCCTTGAAGAGATTGGGGGTGAATGAACATGAGAACAGAGAGCCTTCGTGAAACCTATGGTGAGGAACTCCGTAACCAGGGCCGTACCCACAGCGACATGGTTGTTCTTGACGCTGATCTTTCAGGTTCAACGAAGACCGCCATATTCGGCAAAGAGTTTCCTGACCGGTTCTTCAATATGGGAATAGCGGAGCAATCCATGGTGGAAACTGCTGCGGGCCTGGCACTCTCAGGCAAGAAAGTTTTTGCATCCACCTTTGCAGTTTTCCTGACAAGAACTTACGAGCAGTTGAGACAGTCGATCTGCTACAATAACCTTGATGTAAATTTCGTTGTGACACATGCTGGAATAACAGTTGGCGAGGACGGTGCAACGCATCAGATAGTGGAAGATATCGGCATAATGAGCGGCCTTCCAAACATGAAGGTGGCCGTTCCTGTTGATTCAGTGGAAACAAAAAGCGTTATTGATTATCTTGTAAATAAGGGAAGAGGGCCTTACTATGTAAGACTGACAAGGGAAAAGTTCCCTGTTCTGAATGATCCGTCATATGAGTTCAGGCCAGGAAAGGCAACAGTAATGAAGGATGGGGACGACATCACCATAATGGGTATCGGGGTAATGGTGTCATTCGCCCTGCAGGCAGCTGAGGCTCTGAAGTCCAAGGGCATAGACGCACGGGTTGTCAACATGTCATCCATCAAGCCCATTGACAGGAAGGCAGTCATTGATGCAGCACGGGATACTGGTAAGATTGTAACAGTTGAAGAGCATTCCATATACAATGGTCTGGGAAGCAGGGTTGCTGAAATAGCTTCTGAGGAGTATCCAGTACCTGTACGCAGGATGGGAATGAGGGATACATTCGGAAAATCCGGCAAATCATGGGAGCTTTTTGATTATTTTCATATGGGAGTTAATGATATGGTAAAGTTTGCTGAAGCTTGCTTCAGGGAGGAACCTAGAAATGAAAATCTTTCTTGATACTTCAAATGTTGAAGAGATTAAACAGGGTGTAGATCTTGGGCTCGTTGACGGGGTTACCACAAATCCCAGCCTTGCCGCAAAGGAAGCAGGTAAGGGAAAAAGTTTCCAGGACATAATCAGGGAAATACTCAATATTACTCCCGGTCCTGTAAGTGTGGAAGTTGTTGCAACAGATTATGACAACATGATGAAACAGGCACTGAAAATATCCCAGCTGGGTGCCAATGCTGTCATAAAGATTCCAATGACCCTTGATGGCCTGAGAGCCATAAAGAGCCTGAAGGAAAAGAGAATCCCCGTGAACTGTACCCTGATATTCAACCCGGTTCAGGCTCTGCTTGCTGCCAAGAGCGGTGCAGAATATGTGTCTCCATTCGTGGGAAGGCTTGATGATATTGGTGAAGATGGAATGCAGATAATTGATCAGATAAAGACCATATTCGTGAACTATGGCATTTCAACCAAGATTCTGGTTGCCTCGGTCAGAAATCCCATACATTTCCTCAGGTCTGCCATCATTGGTGCCGATGTCATCACACTGCCATTTGACGTCCTCAAAAAGCTGCCGTCTCATCCAAAAACAGATGAGGGTCTCGCAAGGTTTCTGGACGACTGGAAGAAAGTATCTCCTGATGGAAGTTTTCCGCTTTAGGAATACCACCATTACTTCATTTTTCTCTCCAGAACCGCCCTTGCCAGCATTACCTCAGTGCCGGAGAGGCCGACAGAAAGAAACATTGTCACGTCCTGGCGGGAAAACCTGCCTCTATGTTTTCCGCATACTACATGGGCAAGATCTATTACGCTCCTTCCTGCCATGATGTGCGGTGGATCATAATTCTCAAGCTGTACAGGGGAGTCTGTGGCCAGCACTGAGCACTTATCCGCCACTGCAGGGTCTATTTCACTGCTGCCTGCAGATTTTCTTCCCACAGCAACTATATGGGTTCCCTTTCTAACGCTCTGCGGAGAGAATAGGGGGGTGCTGCTCCTGGTTGCAGTGATGATCACGTCTGATGCAGCAACTACTTCGTCCGCACTTCCCATTTCGTATATGGGGATATCTGTGTGGATTCTCAGCCTCTCTGCGAAGGAATGCAGGTGATCAGGATTTCTGGAATGCACATATATGGCTGAGAAGCTCCTTACTCTGAGTGCTGCTATGGCCTGGTGAAAGGCCTGTACCCCTGACCCGACTATTCCAAGGGATTCAGAATCACTGTTCGACATATATTTTATGGACAGTGCCCCGATTGATGCTGTCCTGTATGCGCCCAGAAGTGATCCTTCAACAAGCCCTACGAGATGCCCTGCTGCAGAATTGTATACTACCGTGATCTGGTGATCTTCCGGAAATGTTGTGTAAACCCTGAAGCCTGCAGTGTGCTCTGACCTGCTGCCGCCAGGCGTGAATACCAGCTGTCCGTCGCTCAATTCCACATGCATTCTTGGCGGGGATTCAAAAGACCCAATACAGCGCTCACGGAAACATTTCTCCATTATGGATATGCTTCTCTCCATGCCAAATTCGGCCACATCATCATCACTTGCTGTCAGAATCATATTCAATGAGAGCCACACCGCATTATTGGAATTGCCGGTTGGTAAAATTTATAAATGAGAAGCTTAAAGGGAAGAGCGGCGAAATCAGCGCCTGGAACGAAGAAGCCATGGGGAAACCCACATAGCAACGGTTTCGGCCTGAGCACTGTATCCAGGAAGGAGAAAGAACCGATCCGCTGCCTGCAAAGATTACAGTTCAATAGAGTCTCAGCGTCTCAAGATTCTTGAGAGAAATAGCCTCAATTCCGAATCTCGTCCGTATGAGCCGCGCGAATTCAATGGCGTTTTCGCCATCCCCATGATTGACAAGTATCCTGTGGGGCTTTGGCTGCATTGTGGCGATATACGCAAGAAGCTGTCTTTTGTCAGAATGCCCAGAAAATCCTTCGGCATTCTCCACTGCCATCTTGATCTCATATTTAGCCTGCCTTCCATTCTCCGACAGGGTAACATCCGGTGCCCCGCGCTGTATGCGGCGTCCCAGGGTCCCATCCGCCTGATAACCCACAAAAACAAGGGAATTATTTGGAGAAGGAGCCCAGCTCTTAAAGTATTCCATTACGGGGCCGCCATTCATCATTCCGGATGTTGCAAGAACAATCTGGTGATCCGTTGAGTCACATATATCCTCACGCTGTTTCTTGGATTCAACTCTCCGGAATATGTTGCTTAGAAACGGATTCTCCCTCTTGACCATTATGGCTTCCCTGAGATTCTTGTTAAGATATTCCGGATAGGCGGCATGGATAGCTGTAGCTTCCATTATCATGCCGTCGAGATATACAGGGACATCACGCAGCTTGCCGGTCCTTACAGCCTCTTCAAGAACCAGCATTACCTCCTGGCTTCTTCCAACCGCAAAAACAGGAATGAGCACGGACCCCGATCTGTCAAAGGTTCTGTTTATTATGTCCACAAGGTTGTTAGAGGCCTCTGCGCGCGGGTGATGATAATCATTCCTCCCGGCGTATGTTGATTCTGTCATGAATGTCTCTGCCCTGGGAAACTTATTGTTTGCAGGGTTGAAGAGCCACGTCTTCTCAAATTTAACATCACCGCTGAGCACAACATTGTAAAGCCCCTCTCCAATGTGAAGATGAACAGATGCAGATCCAAGTATGTGCCCCGCATTATAGAACGTCAGCCTGACATCTCTTGTAATATCAGTTGTCTCATTGTACCTGAGAACTATTGATCTTTTAAGTGCCTCCCTGATATGCTTTGATTCATACGGTCCCTTGTGCCCTTCAGCATGGGCGACCTTTATGTAATCGTTCTGAAGCAGCGCTGCAAGATCCCTGGTGGGTGGGGTCATGTAAACCGGCCCTTCATATCCATATTTGTAAAGAATAGGAAGAAGACCTGAATGATCAAGATGGGCGTGTGTCAGCACCACAGCGTCTATTGAACTGAACGGCTGCATTTCCGGAATATACAGATATGGCGCACTTGCCCATGGCGATTCCTCATCGCCGCTGACGTTCATCATGCCACAGTCGACCAGGATTCGGGAGTTGTTTGTGGAAACAAGTGTTGCACTGCGGCCCACTTCCCTGTGCCCTCCCACTGCAGTGATGCGGATCCAGGTTTCTCCGGGCATCGGAGGTATGTTGAGTTTTTCCCCAAGATTATGCAGAAAAACCTTGCGTTCCTGCTTCACTTCTCTCATGAACTCCCTCATTTCCTTGACTGTTCTGGAGTGCATGGGGGGAGCCCTGACAAACCTCGGAGACCACTTTGTCCTCTCCTTTATGGTGGATACATATTCAGCATCCCTGGCAGTTATTATGGA
>JAVYSG010000004.1:22535-37768 GCA_038729325.1 Thermoplasmataceae archaeon
TTTTCCAGGACACCATACACCATTGGTGATCCAGATCCTGTGCTGGCATAGATATCCTCAACTGATCCACCGGCTGCATCAACCGAGAATATGTGTGGCGACCTGTCATAACCACCAATGAGTATCTGTACCATATATGGGTAGAATTTGCTCTGATTAAGTATGTTTGACAGGAGAGTTGCTGCTGCTTCAATGGGCATGTTCACGCGTCTCTGAAGCCTGTAAATCTCAAGTTCTGCAGACATGTACCTGACAAGAACCTGGGCATCGCCTACGAGCCCGGCTATTGTCATTGCCGCATGTGTATCAATCTGGTGAAGCTTCTTTCCATTCTTGTGCATGATGAAGTGATCCATGGTCACCCTCCTTTCAGTGGCCATGATGACTGCATCCTTCACTGTAATTGCAACAGTGGTTGTTCCGGTATGTAAAGTCTGTTCCATGAATTCACGTCCTAAAAACCTGTTATTGCTGTAGTTTAATGTCATATTAAATATTTTCCTGCATCGTACTGCAACCTTCCAGCTGTTCAGATGTCGTTCCTGAATCCAGAGAAAAACTCTGAAGCAATAGGCCGGATGAAGAATACAGTGCTCAAATTCTGGAATTTCTGTAAATGGCAGTTTTGTATTTCCAGGTTTTCACTGCAATCTTCTGTAAACCCTTGAGTTTTGCTTAAATACACTCATACCATACTCATTCATGGTTCTTTACGCCAGAGACATAATGAAAGAATACAAATTCATGATGACAGAGGACACCACGGCCAGCCAGGCTGCAAAAATAATGAGCAATGATCATGTTGGATTCGCCATTGTGGAACGTGACGGGAAGCCCATTGGAATGGTCACAGAATGGGATTTCATCAACAAGATAATCTCAAAGGACCTGAATCCCAGAGAGGTTCTGCTGAAGGACATAATGAACACGCCGCTAATGTCAGTAGATCCAAAAACACCTACAGATCAGGTTACAGTGCTGATGAGCAAGAATGGGGTAAGAAGGCTTCCCGTGGTAGAAAACGGCAAACTGATAGGTGTCATCACAAGCCGTGATGTGCTGAGAATATTCAAGGATTATATGGATAATCTTTCAGATGTCATTGCAAGATTTGGAAGTTTCTGATCTAAACCCCATATTCTTTTGGAAATGGAACTGAAGTCAGCTTTATTTCTTTTCAACAAGTCATTCAATTCTGAAAATATAATTGAAGATTGAAAGGACATCGCGCGTGTCTCCCCTGCAGTATTCCAGAAACTCGGGGGACTTTGATTTCCACATTTCATGAATAGCCTCCCCTATATTCATATCTTCCCTTACAACAAGATGCTTTTTCCTGTCAAGAGGAAGATCAGCAAAGGCCTCATGATTCACAACTTCAGACAGTTTTCTGAATCGGTAATCTCCATCGTATTTTCCAAGAAAATCGGCAATTACCTGCATCATGTCCAGAGTGTACGACACGGATAGAAAATGCTTCAGGTTCCAGAGCTGTTTACCATAGGGAAGCTTTGCCATCTTCATCCTGAGCAGCGGGATGTCATAACCTGTCTGGTTGTATCCAATGATTACAGAAGGAGCAAAATCCCTTATGAACACGTCCAGCTTTGACAGTATCTCCAGTTCCGAATCGGCGCTGTCATCCTCTCCAACATAAAGTTCAGTTCTCATGTCCCCATCCATGTAAGACAGCGAGACCGCTATGATTCTTTCATATGTGAGAAACTCCTCTTTTCTCATTATTATTGTTTCAAGATCCATGGATAGAACGCAGTTCTTTCCGTCTGCTCTGATTATTGCAGGTATCAGGATCTCATAAGGGGATCGCGTCATTGGTGGAATATTGCAATAAGCGTTTAATAATATTCCAGACATACAGAACATATGAAATTTGCACAGAGGGACTATTTGGGAAAGAAGGTAGACATTGACCAGTTACAGAACATGATTGAAAATTTCTTCAGAGAAGAGGGTTTCAGGACACAGTCCTTCAAACATCCACAGGGATATATAGTTCAGTCAAAAAAAGGCGGAATTTTCAGAACAATTCTTGCAGCAAACAGGGCTTACACAATAACCATAGACGGCACACCTTCGAACTTCAAGATCAGAATTGGGGTTGCAGACTGGCTCAAACAGCTCAAAAGTGACGTTGCTGAGCCCTTTTTCACAAATCCGATGATGGCATATCTCGAGGTTCCGGAGGCATTATGGTCCTACGAGCTGGAACATCAGATGTGGCACTATATAGAGACTCAGGTTGATCTGGGGATTCAGTGATCACCAGCTCTGGCCTGTAAGACGCTGGAACATGTCAACATAAAGCTGTGAAGTTTTCTGAATCATTTCCGGCGGCAGCGGCGGGATTTCCGGCTCTTTCTCGCCCTTCTTCCTCGCATCATAAAGCTGTTTATGGTAACCGATGCTCCTGTAGTACTGCCGCACTGATTCCTTGCTGAGTTCAACGATCTCTCCTGAATTGTATTTTTCAAGATCCCAGAACCTGTCCTCATCGGCCGTTCCGAAGGTGTCGATCAGAACCGGCTGTCTTCCCGGGCCAAATGCAAATTCCTTCTTCCCGTCTGCATGTATGAGGCCTCTGGTGAGAACCTGCTTGTTGATACGCCTGTCTATCTTCAGGATTGCCTCCCTGATGTTGTTAATTTCAGTGCCTGTCATACCTCCAATTTCTATGGCCTCTCCCCTCGTGAGGACGCGATCAAATTTTTCGTATTTTGTAGTAACTTCAAAGAATGGATCGTCCAGTTCCTCTCCATACTTCGGCATGTGATTAAGGCCAATGTCATCAGGCTTCAGGACACCTTCATTAAGGCGGTCGAACAGGGAGCCGGCGACGTAGTAACGCATTATGAATTCAAGAGGAATAACATACTCAATCTCGTAGGGGCTCCCCTTTCCTTCAGGTACGAAGAATTTCTTAACTCGCATTTCGTTTGGGGCCGGTGTATCGATGAAGTGTGTTTCAACCCTTGCAGATTCCTTTGCCATTTTGAACCAGTATGCTGAGGTCCGGCAGAGTGATTCTCCCTTATGCGGTATCATGCTTGGAATCATCTTGTCAAAAACGGATATCTTGTCCGTAAATCTGAAAAGCAGGGTTTCCCCTTCATCATATACTTCTTTGACCTTGCCGGTCCTTATCAACTGCATGAACGTCCTTAGCTTTCAATAATATTAATGCTTTTTTCATTGCATATTCATCGGGTGAATTGCGGCTTTGAAACATCTGATTCAGGCAGGATATTCTGCTCCAGACCAACAGTCTGCTAAATATATGCGCATGGGATCATGGTAAGAAACAATGAGAAGCAGAATGTCTGTTTTCCTTGATCATGCCAGGCAGGACATCGCTTTCAGGGAGAAAATGAATGAGAGCATAGCCATAGTTATGGATCTGATCAGGGAAGGGAGAGACAGAAAATCGGTTGGGCGGTTGCTCAGGCTGCCATCTGGAGATCTTGAGATCATTTATGAGATTGCCAGGGCAAGGATCAGGGTAGCCCACAAATTTTCGCTATATGAAAAAGTATGGCTGGATCAGTATCTCTCAAGTTTCTCGACTCCAGAGACAGTCTGCAATTACAGGGCGGGCAGGATAGCCCGGATGAACCTGATTGATATTGGATCAGGCAGCGGCATACAGACTGCCATAATGTCCCGTTCCAATCTGGAAACCGTTGGAGTGGAACTGGATGCAGATCATTATATGATGTCCCTCCTGAATGGCGAGGTCTACGGAGGCCGCAATTTAAAATTCATTCACGGAGACGGGATCAGGGTGCTTGGAACCAGAAAGATAGATGCAGATACTGTTGTTTTCAGTGATCCAGCCAGGTCTTCCGGTGCGGCGGAACGGAGGCTGGAGGATCTGACGCCACCTCCGAACGCAGTTATTGCTGCTGCAAGAGGAAGGACAGAAAATTTTGTTTTTGATCTTCCTCCCCAGATGAAAATGGAAAGCATAACCATTCCGGGTGAAAAGGAATATATTTCCATTAACGGCTCCCTGAACCGCCTCACACTGTACACCGGAGAGGTTTCCCATGCCTCAGTTTCAGCCGTGCTCCTTCCACGTGACATCAGAATCAGTGGAACTCCGGAAGAGAATCCTCCTGTGTCCGGAACATGCGGAGACGGTTATCTTTATTCGTTTGATCCCGCGGTTATCAGGGCCAGGCTGGTGAAAAAGGTGATTTCAGAGATGGGCCTGAATCCCGTGGAATCTGACCGGAGGAGATATCTGGCGTCATCGCCCGCCATAATTGACGGGTTTCCGGGTGAAATATACGAAGTAATGTTCACTTCAAGTTCCTCTGACATTGGCGCTGATCTGCGTGCAGCCGATGCTGGCAGGGTTATTCTGAGATACGGTGTGCAGGACGGGAGTTATTACAGGACAAGAAACTCACTTTCAGAGAATCTCAGTGGAAGCAGTGACATTTATATTTTCAGGATTGGGGAAAAAACCGTGGGGGCCAGAAAAATAACCAGCAAAAATGGGGCCTGAAGCAGATATGCTGAGAAAAAGTTCCGGCGATGCTGAAGCCAAAATGTTCCCAAAATTTTTATCAATATTTTTATAAGTTATGGGGTTCTTAAGAGTGAACTCAATGATAGAACTTAATGCAAAGGCTAAACTGCCGACCATGGCCGGCATGTTTGACATCTACACCTTCAATTCGGAGGACAGGAAGGAGCATGCAGTCCTGGTGCGGGGCAATGTGATGAACCGCCAGGATATACCGGTGAGAATACATTCAGAATGCCTGACCGGTGACGTTCTTGGGTCAAGGAGATGTGACTGCAGAGACCAGCTTATTCGATCACTTGTATATCTTGGCAAAGTCGATGCAGGCATGCTCATATACCTGAGGCAGGAGGGAAGGGGTATTGGGCTTCTCAACAAGATCAAGGCATACAGCCTTCAGGACGAGGGTTATGACACTGTGGAAGCCAATCTTATGCTGGGACTCCCTGTTGACAAGAGAGATTATTCATTTGCGGTGGATGTTCTGAAGTATTTCCGTATCAGCACCATAAAACTGATGACCAACAATCCTGCCAAGATGGATTTCCTTACACAAAATGGTATAACAATATCGGAGAGAATACCCATAAAGAGCGAACCCACGCCCTACGATGAATTCTACCTGACAACAAAGAAAGTGAGGATGGGGCACCAGCTGTAAAAATCTGATACACCAAGATTCCTGAGTGCTGAAATATCAGGATGGGCGTCTCCTGTCACCGATACAGGAAACTTATGATCCGGGCTGGCACACTGAAAAGCTTCCGGGCTGTGCATTTCCCGGAGAACAGCACAGGTCTTGTTTAAATACAGTTTTGAGATAACTTTATCATGATTGTTAGATCCATTGTGACCGATGCTCCACGCGGCGGGGTGAGATTGGAATCCATTGATATGGATTTTGGCAATTTTCCTGTGATTCTTAAGCCAGTACTCACGGGAATATGTGGCACGGACAGGGGCATAGTGAATGGATCACTGCCGTTTGCGTATAACCCTCATGGCGAAAACAGGCTTATACTTGGGCACGAAAGTCTCAGCATTGTGGTCTCAGCTGAACCCAACAGTTATAACATAAAGGCTGGTGACGTGGTTGTGCCCATGGTCAGGAGACCTGGAAAGTGCCTGAACTGCCTTGTTGGCAGATCTGACAACTGTTCTGATGGCCAGAAACACGAGGCCGGGGTTACCGGTCTTCATGGCTTCATGCGTGACCGGTTCGGGGACTTCCCGGAATATCTCATCAGGGTTCCCGGGAACAGAAGGGATGATCTGGCAGTTCTGACAGAGCCCGTTAAGAATGTGGAGAAAGTTTTTGAAGTACTTGATATCATTTCCAGAAGGTCAGTATTCACTGATTCATCCGGCGCATACGATGGAAAGAGAGCAGTTATAATAGGGACAGGAAGTGAGGGATTTCTTTTTGCCCTGAAGTCCATGGACTTTGGGTTCAGCACAGGCATAACAAACAGGCATCCGCTTGATGAAACCAAAGGAAAACTTGCCGAGGACACAGGGATGGGTTTCTACGATTATGCGCATGACGGTATCAGAGAGAATAACGGCATCGACCTTCTGATTGACACCAGTGGTGATCCGGGCACAGTGCTGCGTTTTATTGGAAAGATGAACAATAATGGCATTGTTGTTCTGTTCGGGACCGATGGAAAGGCGCAGCCGGCACCGCTGGACGGCGGTCTTCTTGGAAGCATAGTGGAAAAGAATCTCAGCATCGTTGGTTCTGTGGATGGTGCCAGAGTCCACTATGAGCGTGCCCTCCAGGATATATATAAGTGGAAGGCGCAATACGGGAAAACAGTTGAGATGATGATAACGGGACGCGTCAGCCCTGAAGATACAGGAATATTTCTGAAGAAACCGGCAGACGAAATAAAGACTGTCATTTCATGGGGGCAATAAGATGGCCGCTGCCATATACGAGGGCAAAACCATATCGGACAGGATAGCTGAATGGATAAGGAATGAGATTGAAAGGCAGGGAAAATCTCCCAAACTGTCGGTAATAAGAATCGGAAAGGATGCCGCATCCTCATCATATTTCAGGGCCAAGATCAGAAAGGGGCATGATCTGGGTCTGGCAGTGGATGCGCACTCTCTGCCCCCTGAAACGACTGCAGCTGAAGCCGCTGACCTGATAGATTCCCTTTCGGCGGACCCTGAGGTGGACGGAATAATGCTTGAGAACGAGGTTCCTGAACATCTCAGTTATGTGGAACTTGTAAACAGGATACCCTACTGGAAGGATGTCGACGGGGCAACTTACGCAAGCCTTGGCCGGCTGATGTCCGGTGAACCATGCATGGCACCGGCAACTCCCCTTGCAGTGATGGAATTCATGAAGGCTATGCAGATCCCTCAGGGATCATCTGTCGCAATAATAAACAGGACAATAACCGTCGGGAAACCGCTTTCAATGCTGATGCTCTCGTCCAATTATACTCCATTTATCCTGCACAGCCGATCATTGAGAATCCATGAAATTACCAGATCATGTGATGTGATAGTTGTTGCCGCCGGGCATCCAGGTTTCCTCACTGCTGAATATGTCACGGACAGAACATCAGTTATTGACGTTGGAATTAATTTAACAGGCGGCCAGATCACAGGGGACGCGGACCTTGAAAATCTTCTGCCGCTTGTGAGAGCCATAACGCCTGTTCCAGGCGGAGTTGGTGCCGTAACCTCCACCATGGTATTCTCAAATCTGATGGCTGCCGGAAAACTCAGGCCGGGGAAGTGAAGGCGAAATCGAAGAATTCGCCAGACACTGTAAATATTTATTTATTCACCGCTGATAAAGATCGGAATGTATAATTTCAAGCCAGAGGAACAGTCATTACTGATCACCGGTTTCCTCCGGGATCAGCTTTCAGGCCATAAAGCAGTTATTGGCGTCAGTGGCGGTGTGGACAGTGCACTTGTGCTAGCTCTTCTTTCACGATCAATACCTGCGGAGAGGATCGTGGCAGTTCATCTTCCGGAAACAGGGAAGGAAGGTACCGATTATCAGGACGTCATGGAACTCTCGAAGAAAACAGGCGTATCCATAGGAATGATCCCCATAGGTGGAATTGCTGATTCATTTTACCATGCCCTGGGAGTCAGCGACAGCAGGGCAGCGGGTAACATCAAGTCCAGAATACGAATGATTATACTGTATTATCTTGCAAACGTAAATGATGGCCTGGTCGTTGGAACAACAAACAGGACCGAATATATAACGGGATACTACACAAAATATGGAGACGGTGCATGTGACATAGAGCCAGTGATGCACCTTCTGAAGTTCCAGGTCAGGGAACTGGCAAAATTCCTGGGTGTACCAGAAAGCATAATAATCAAGAAGCCAAGTGCCGGCCTGTGGGAAAATCAGACGGATGAGGAAGAGATTGGCATGAGCTACGGGGAAATGGATGAGTCCATAATCCGGATATTTGACCGGAAGGAACCGGTGTCAGGGGAAAATGAAAGGAAGATAATGGAAATGTATGACAGAAGCAAGCACAAGAGGAGGATGCCGGCATCGTTGCTGAGCTGAGAGGTACTGATGATATCGGCGTTCGAGGCACAGTATTACCAGATAAGTCTTATACTGATACTTGCAGCGTTCGCCATACCCATATCACGAAAAGTAGCAATTGCAGATATACCAATACTCATAATTCTCGGCATAATATTTGGACCGGTTCTTGAGATCATAAACCACACATTTGCGTCCAACTTTCTGACGCAGTTTGGGGAGATAGGAATCGGCCTCCTGGGCATAATGATAATCCTGTATTATGAAAGCCATCACATGAATTTCAGGATCATCAGGAGGCACTTTTTCAAGATAGCTTCCCTGGATACCCTGGGCGTCATAATCACCGCACTTGTGGCCGGATCAATATTCTCCCTGATTTTCAGGGCTCCGTTCTCAATCGGATTCCTGTTCGGGGCAATCATTTCACCTACAGATCCTGCAACCCTGATTCCACTATTTAAAAGAATCAACATCAAGGATGATGTATCCGGAACCCTGGTCGGCGAGAGCCTGTTCAATGATCCCATAGGCATAATCCTTGTTTCGGTTGCAATACTTCTTATCGCACCAAACTCGAC
The DNA here is from genome assembly GCA_038729325.1 of Thermoplasmataceae archaeon. Lineage (GTDB taxonomy): Archaea > Thermoplasmatota > Thermoplasmata > Thermoplasmatales > Thermoplasmataceae > UBA509. Next base: position 31,207 of record JAVYSG010000004.1, read on the forward strand.
ATACATCTCATCATTCTCAGGCATCGTCACCAGGCTTGGATTTGCCTTTGGCTCAGTGGTATATTTCATCATACAGATTGCAATACCGGCACTCATTGGGATTTTTGTGGGTTTTACTGTCATTATTATGAACAGGTTCCTCAACTTTGAAAACCTCATTGTGGGGCTCCTGCTGGGCATAGTCATACTGGAATTCACAATAATGGAGGCTGTTGGGATCACCCCTTTCCCCGCAATAATCGCAACCGGTGCAATTGTGGGGAACTTTTCTGACAAGAGCATATTCTGGAGCAGAGAGGAGAGCTTCCAGGAGAACCTGTCTTTCCTGGCACAGGCTGTGATATTCCTGAGTCTTGGAAGCATGCTCACAAGACTGGAGATTGAACAGTATGCCCTGATCGGTATTCTCATGGCGCTTCTGGTCATATTTGTGGCGCGGCCCCTTGCTGTTTTCGGGTCCCTGTCATTCTTTCCGAGGAAACGCAGCAGATCCGCTGTGGATCGGAAGACAATGGGCTTTTACTCTCTTGTTGGCCCCAGAGGAGTAGTTTCAGTGGTCATGTCAACTGTACCGTATACCATAGGCGTTACAACTGGAAACTCCCTGCTTCTTCACTATGGAACCATAATTGCTGTGGTTGTATCATTTGTTGTGCTGTTTTCCATAATTATCCAGACAATTTATGTTCCCATAGTGGCAAAAAAGCTTCTGAAGCCGCCACAGAACGGATCTTAGAGACCCAGTATCTTGAGCGCTCTTGCAGGATCCCTGGAATAAAGAGAGAAGAACTCGAAAACCTGATCAAATCTTGAAATGCCCATTTCCGACATCTTTGCCAAGACAGCTTTTCTAAGCATCATGTTCCGGTTAAGTGATTTCTCGTCTGTGCCTTCCCGTGCAGAAATCCTCCTGAAAACATAGCTGTAGCCGGAGTAGGTGTATCCATCACGATGAAATTTGAATATTGAATTGGTCACGATCTCACCGCTCCCGGAATCTATTCCGACTATTTCGGCGACCTCCCCGACGTATCTCTTGAGCCTCCCGTTTTCAATGCCTGTCTTCAGGACAATTATTGTATCCAGGGAGGCGGTGAGGTTCCGTGGAATGCTTATGGGCCTGGATTCGAGCCTGTGTATAAATGTGGGGACATCATCGGCATGGAAGGTTCCCATTCCGAAGCGGCCTGCGGACATAGCCTGAAACACGGTGAATGTTTCATGTCCTCTGACCTCCCCAAGAACTATGTAATTGGGCCTGTGTCTGAGGGATGATTCAAGCAGATCGAACATGCTTATCTCACCTGATTTTCCCATCTGGTTCTCATCTGTTCCGGGTGTTACACGGGTTACGGCAGCTATCCAGTTCTGGTGGGCAAGGTTGATCTCCCTTGTATCTTCAATGGTCACAATCTTTCTGTCAGGCGGTATGAAGGATAGAACAGCATTGAGGAATGTGGTCTTGCCGCTGGCAGTGCCTCCCACTATCATTATGTTTGCCCCGCTTTCTATGATGGTCCACAGATATGCCATAACGGCATTGTCTGCTGTGCCGGCGTCAATGAGATCAACAGGGCTCATTGGCGTTTCCCTGAATCTCCTGATGGAAAACGTGGGCCCCCTTGACGTGATATATCTGCCAATGGAAGCCTGGAGTCTTGATCCGTCAGGCAGCGTGGCCTCCATTATTGGTGAAGATGCTGAAATCTGTTTTCCGCCAAACTGGGAGAGCCTTCTCACATAGGAGTTCAGCGCATCCTCGTTGCTGAACACTATGCTTGTGGGAATATAGCCATACTCCCTGATAAAAACATATAAAGGAATGCCTGGGCCATCACATGAAATATCCTCAATTCTTGGATCGTGCATGAGGGGTTCAACGGTCTGCAGGCCAATGGCATACCTGCCCACGTAATACAGCAAGGTACGGGTTGGGATTCTTCCATGGTTATGTGACGCAATATACTGTTCAACAGAATCAGTTCCGGGGCTGTCAAGGTATCCGGACTGAATCATGTGGACTTCCTTCATTACATCATCTCCAGGTGCGGCTTCATTGATCCTGTAGCTTATCTGTCCCGCTGAATCCCTGACTATATTTATCTCAGCAACTCCATCCTCAATCTGATACTTTTCCAGCAGTTCCGGGTCCATCTCAGATCACCCCGGCTATGGCCATAACAAGCGATGATACCAGAAGCATTGATCCCATTTCAAGAAATCCTGATGACGGATCCCTGTTCTTGACCATGCCAATAATTACTCCGATTCCGGCAGCCTCCACATATATGCCAATATCGAAAATTCTCTCAAGTACTGTTGAGCCGGTAGAATGAAAGGCAAATGATCCGGTTGTGTTGAGTTTTATGGCATGGAAAAACTGGAGGTCAATGATAAGTATCACAATGAAGAAAACTGCAAATGAAACCATGAGGATGAGATTGTAGTTCCTCATTTCGGCAACACGTTCTTCCCTCAGGAGCTGAAGCTGAGAGGTGAAGTTCGAGATGAGGTTAATCACGTCAGCGGTGTTGCTTCCAGATTCACCGGCCTTACGCAGTATTACACCTATCCTCTGCAGATCCATGATGCCTATTGACCTGCCGAAGTTCTCAAGTGCCTCTTCCACAGGTTCTCCTCCCTTGACCTTCCTTGCCAGATCCTTTATCTCCGGGCTCAGTGAACCATAATTGTTCACAGAGACCCTGACAACCGCGTCAGCAAGCGGCACTCCATACATGGTGTATTCCGACAGGTCTCTCAGGAATTCAGGCAGGTTCTTCCTGGCGCTGTCGATCTGTGAAAGCCTCATTTTCCGGAGGACACCTGCAGGGATGAGCACAATTGATGCAGCAAATGGGATTGAAAAGAGGAGGATACTGTCATTTCTCTCCATGCGCACTGAAATCACAGTGATGGCAACAGCTATGATAAATGCCACAGATATGGACACCGCAGATATGGCTGTTGCTCTTCTCATAGTTCTATCTCACCTTCTGTGCTTCCAAAGAAGTATGCGAATATGCCCAGAAGTGCAGGTATGATTACGGCCACTGTGAATATGAGGATCACTATGTATCCTGCAGGCGGAACCGGAGAAAGAAAGGCAATCACGCCAACGATTATCATAAGTATGAGGGGAAACGCCACTCCAACAGTGACAAAGCTTTCTGCAAGTATTCCCATGGAATCTGAATTCTGCCTTATTCTGGATCTCAGTTCCTCCTGAAACTGCTGTGCCTTGGATGTGAAATAGGACTTCAGATCGCCGCCGGAATTGACACTGGTGATTATTCCCTGGAGGAAATCGGAAAATCTCTGGCTTGGCGAATTTTTGGCAGCTTCCCTTATGGAACTCATGATATCCTGGCCGAAGACAGAGGTCCTGAGCCAGATGCTTCTTGCTTCCCTGCTGACCTCGCCATACTGTCTGCTCTCACCCAGGTCCCTGAATATAAGATCAACAGGTATGTCTGCTGAAGCCATGGTGGCGAAATAGCCGATTGTTACGGTCAGGATGGAATCGATTTTTTTTCTTCTCACTCTGACAACATTGACGGGCAGTTCAAGGAACAATGCAACAAACGCCATTATGGCCAGGAAGCTTGCCGATGTTATTATCAATATGAGAGCCGGGAAAATGTGCAGTAACACTGAATCAATGGCCACAAGTGCAGCTCCAAATATTATGGAATAGAGAATGGCCTCAGAATAAAATTCAACACCGCTCATGCCCATCTTGGCTTTTCTAAGGTTTCTTTCCATGGATTCCTGGTTCACGTGGCCGGACAGTATTTTTCCGAAAAACCTTACTGCATAGCGCCTCAGTGGCGGGACCCTGAACTCATCATCCCATTTTTTCCCGGTATTCAGGACGCCATGAAACATCAATTCCCCTCCATATATGATCTCTGCATGGTCTCTGCCAGATCTGAGTATTTGACTTCAGAATCTGCCAGATTCTTCAGGGTCTGTGCCCTGGTCTGAAGTATCGCATATACATCATCAAGTGGAATAGACCGCTGTTCTGCTATCCGTTTCAGAAGCATACTGTTACCGGAGAACCGGAATGTATCCCCTGAAGGATCATGGCTGAAGACACGGTTGTAAGTTATGTCACCTGTCCTGGGGTCAATTCCAGCAATTTCGTCCACTTCTGTGATTCTTCTTACCTTTTTGTCGCCTTTTCTCACGAAATTGATGAATATCACTATATTCAGGTATGAAATCATCAGTTTGGGAACGTTCATGGGTTCATTCTCCAGCCTGTTCATGAGCGATTCCATGGAATCTGCGTGGACTGTCGAATATATGGTATGCCCGGTAGCCATGGCCTGGAAAAGGGCATACATCTCCCTTCCCCTGACCTCTCCCACAACTATATACGTTGGTCTCTGCCGCATTGCCACCTTTACAAGATCAAACAGGCCGAATGAAGATACACCTGTAAGGCTTTCCCGTTCAATTTCCCTGGTCTCGGCCGCAACCCAGTTCCCATGGGGCAGGTTGAGTTCCCTCGTGTCCTCGATGCTGAAAATTTTTGTGTTGGAAGGTGCAAACATGAGAATGGAATTCAGTGCAGAGGTTTTGCCTGAACCGGGTGCGCCAACAATGAGTGCAGAATTGAGGTTTTCAACCATCATCCAGAAATATGACATCATTTCAGGGCTTGCTGTTCCAAGGTGTATGAGCTCGGTGGGAGTAAATGGACTCTCCCTGAAGAGGCGGATTGTAAAAGCCGGGCCCCTGCCAGAAATTTCCCCTGAATATATTGCTTCAACCCTGTGGCCGTCACGCGTAATGCCGTCCAGAATGGGTGAATTTATTGAGATTGATTTTCCGCACATCTGCGAAAGCCTGACTATGAATGAGGAGAGCTGCACGGAATCAGGGAAGGTTATATTTGTCGATATAGAACCGAAATCAGCGTGGAATACAAATACCGGAATCCCGGGCCCGTCACATGAAATGTCCTCTATTTTCCCATCCCTGACAAGCGGGTCTATGATGCCATAGCCATTGAAATCCCTGTTGAGGTAATACATGTATTTTTCCCTGAGTTCCCCCCTGACCCACGGCATTCTCTCCTGTATGAAGGATTCAATAAGAGAATGCATGTCAAGCGAAAGATCATGGGAAGACCCGGCCATGTCAGGAATGAATGTCCAGATCATCTCCTCAAGCCGCTCCACTTCTTTCATTTCCCTTACACTGAGCACAGGTTCTTCCACATTGCAGATAATCTCTGAGTTCCCGGATGATCTGAAGATGTTGATTTTTGCTCTTCCTCCCGGCAGTCCATATGAATCGAGGACTTCACCGGGCCCATCCCATTTTGCCGCCTCTTCCGGAGAATCTCCCTTAGAATCCATTTTCAAGCTAAAGAACTAAGTGTTTCGTATGTATAAAAATTATCAATGTTATGTCTTTCGCCTCTCTCAGGGCAGAAATATAAAACAGGCTAAGAATTATAACGTTAATACGTTCATGCGCATGATCATCCGATGGAAAGAGTAAGATTTGCAAAAACGGATGTGCAGGTCAGTCCAATGGGTGTCGGCACTTACTATGATTTCAGATGGATAGCTCCGGCAAAGCTTCTCGGAATTAAGGCCGGCAGACACAGACGCACTGAGGCAATAAGATCTGCAATTGAATCGGGGATAAATATGATTGATTCTGCAGAACTGTACCAGAGCGAACCGCTTGTTGCGGATGCCATAAAGGGCCTGCCCCGGGAGGAGATGTTCCTGGCTACAAAGGTGATGCCGCTTCACTTTTCTTATGATTCTCTCATTAAGTCGTGTGAAAGAAGCCTGAGAAATCTTGGAACCAGTTACATTGATCTCTATCAGATGCATTTCCCTTCCTCAAATAAAAACAGGATAAGGGATGGAATAAGAGCTATGGAACACCTTGTGGATCAGGGAAAAATAAGGTATATCGGAATAAGTAATTTCTCTCTTGCACAGACTGAAGAAGTTGTATCATGGCTTAAAAAATATCCGCTGAGTTCCACGCAGATGAATTTCAGCCTTGCGCACCGGAATATAGAGAAGGATTTGCTTCCCTATTGCAGAAAAAATGGCATAGCAATACTGGCATATTTTCCACTTGGACACGGAAAGCTGGCAGGCACTTCCGCTATAAATCAGGAAATAATGACAACAATTGAAAAAAACCACGGAAAGAAAACGGCGACGCAGATAGTTTTAAACTGGTTCATGAGCAAATATGATTTTGTTTTTCCAATACCACGCGCATCAAATCCGGACCATGTAAGGGAAAACGCTGGAGCGATGGGCTGGAAAATGACTCCAGAAGAGATAGAGATGCTTGAACGCTCCATTGAAAATATACGTGGCCCATTCAATCCTGTGGACCGCTCCTGAAGTGTTATTCGGTCTGCTGCACTTCATGGCAGTACCTAGGATAATATTTATAGGCATTTTCTCAATCAGGGCTGGTCTGTCTTTTTAAAAGACATCCGGGCCGGTAGATCAGAGGTAGATCGCTTCCTTGGCATGGAAGAGGCCAGGGGTTCAAATCCCCTCCGGTCCAT
>JAVYSG010000005.1:0-37443 GCA_038729325.1 Thermoplasmataceae archaeon
TCTTGACCTCATGAACAGGGAGTATCACGTGGATGAATTCAGGCATATTTCCCGGACGTTCAGAGAGAAATTTCCGGATTCCACCCTGTCAACTGACATAATAACCGGATACCATGACGAGGATGAGAATTCCCATGAACTTACCATGAAACTGCTGCAGGAGATTAAGCCTGAGATCGTCAATATCACAAGGTTTTCGCCAAGGCCCTATACGCCGGATAACGGAAGCACTGTGCCGCCTTCGAACACAGTGAAGAGAAGGGCAAGGGAACTGACAGAGCTCCACCATGAAATAATACAGGAACGCCTTGCATCTCTCCATGGAAGAATCGTAAATGCAATGGTCACCGAGAAAGGACGCAGCAATACTGTGGTTGCAAGGGATGATGCGTACCGGCCGATTGTAATTGGTGGCGAATACCCGATCTATTCCCGCGTGAACGTGGAAATTGTTGACAGCGGCCCCACCTATCTTGCCGGCAGGGTATCGTCATAATCTGTCCACAGCAACAATCTCGTCCATTATGTATCTGCCTCCATTGTGCTTGACGAACAGCGACTGGAATTCAGGAGGTGTCAGGACAGGCATTGGAAACCGATCCTCCTCATCAATTGGAACCCGCGGGCATCCCGTAAATATGACTGCATCGCATCTCATATTTTCATAATCGGTTGGCCTTGCATCATTTGCCGTTATCAGAACAGCTTCATGCCCCAGATCCATGACCTGCTTTACTATGTGGCTGGCGAGTTTCATCCTGTACTGCCCTATCTTTGTATCAACCACCACACAGAATTTATTTGCATCAAGTGCTTTTGATATCCTGGCATACCTGCGCCTGAGGAACTGATCGGTTTCATCAGCCATTGGAACCAGACGGCGGAGGTTGAGGTCCAGTATGTAAACAGGTTTGTCCGAGGCAAGCTGTGCCCCGATACCGTGGAACTTGCCTGTACTCACAACAACATAACAGTCGGCCCATGCCGATATTGAGTGGGCTGCGCTGAAATTGCACCCCAGCACCTGGCCCGGGTATGCCATTCTTGAATCCTGCCTTCCTGCCTGCACCTGATATCCGCTGCTGGCAAGTATCTGCCGCACTTTCTCCATATGATCCATATACTGGATTGATGCAAGCAGCCCGATCTTTGTATAACCTGACTGTGAAAGCACATCGAAGATATGGGGATCGATTTCTACACTTGCTGCAGATCGATATTCAATGAATATGACAGGCAAAGGATATTCAATATTTGGAATTACAGAATGCCCCAGCTGAACTATAGCATCTACTTTCCCGTATACTTCCTGATTCCCTATATCACACGCACCGTAGAACGGATCTGAACTCACAATTACAGAAAATTCCCTTGAAAATTCCGTGAAATATTTGAATACATCCGGCTTGAGGCCGTCAGGCAGTTGCAGGAGTATTTTCCTGGCACCCAGTTCCCTGAGTTTGAGTATGGCATCCTGGATTTCTAATTGCACCCCACCTCATTCATTTCCGGTATATTGACATTTAGAGGAGGATGCTGGTAAAAACTTTTCAGTCAGAATCCTTTCAGTGAATCCGGCATGCAGATTCATTCTCCATCAGAAAGAAAATCAGGAGCGGCACACCACCGACAGAGAGGAGTTTATAGCTGCATTACACCGTTCCTCATCACCGGTTCACCTGCGATGAAAACTGTGTCCACTAGCCTTGAACCGTATTCGTATGGTATCTTCCTGTAGTCGTCAGTGTTCAGAATTATGAGATCAGCCCTCTTACCTGGCTCTATGGTGCCAGTTTTTTCAAGAATTCCCAGTGAGTATGCAGCATTAACAGTGACGGCATTAAGGGCTTCTTCGATGCCGATGTTGCAGTACCTGACTGCAAGGTATATGGCAAATATCAGGCTTGTATTGTATGATACTGGCGATGCGTCCGTGGCAATGGCAACCGGAATGTTGTCCTGGATAAACTTTCCAATATCCGGGTATCTGCCATCTGCTATGTTGAATGCTGTTATTGGAAGAAAAGTTGCAACCGATCCACTCTTTCTAATGCGTTCTCTGCCCTCATCACCTGTGTAGAGAAGGTGATCCACGCTTGCGATTTTGAGGCTGTCAAGTATCCTGAGGCATCCGATGTCAGCAAGTTCATCTGCGTGCATCCTTGGGATCATTCCTGCCTGTACTGCTGATCTGAAGAATGCTTCTGTGACCTCCGGAGAGAAAGCTCCTCTGTCACAGAATGCGTCGGCAAAGGCTACCTTTCCAGCAAACTTGGGAAGCATCTTCTCAGTTACATAATTCAGGTAGGATTCTTCTCTGCTTCCCTTTGGAATGGCATGGAGTGGAAGAAAGGTTGGAATCACGTTGATGATGCCAAGGGCAGCGATCCTGTTGATAACGTTGAGCATTCTTGTTTCAGAATCGAGATCAAGCCCGTAGCCTGTCTTGATCTCCATTGTACTTGTTCCTGACCAGATTGCATCATATATCCTGGACAGACTCTGTGAGAAAATCTGATCTTCAGTTGCCGACCTTGTCTGGTCCACGGTTCTGTAAATGCCATTCCCGGATGTCAGGATCTCAAGGTAACTCTTTCCCCTGACCTTCATGTAGAACTCGTCCTCTCTTGTTCCTGCATAAACAACATGCGTGTGGGAATCAACCATTCCCGGCATTACTGTGTGCCCCCTCGCGTCTATGAAGGTTGCACTGTATTTTTCACCAAGCTGACGCCCCTTTTCGTGGTCAAATACGCCTATAATCTTCCCATCGTCAACAAGAACTGAGGAATTCTCTCTGATTCGGAGCCGTCGCATTTTGTCTCCCTTCAGTGGCTCCCAACCTGCACCTGCCATTGTCAGCACCTGGGATGTGTTCTCTATGAGGTAGGAATGCATTATGTGCAGAACCTGTGCAGGATTAAAAATTTTTGTTGACCTTTCCTTCTTATGTCTTCAGAGTATGGCGATTATCATGAGATATGCAAGGAAACCCAGGAATATTGGCAGCATGAATGGCACCCTGTAGGTCATGTAACTGATATCCCCCCTTTCACCCAATGAAAATGCCTGCGGTTTTCTTTGGGCGAGTGCCGCATCATACTTCATCCTGAAAAGCCCTGTTCCGGATTTCCTGCTCCCACCTGTAAGGATTATTCCGTAAATGGCCCATACAAGAGAAAAAATGGATATTCCAACCAGCATTATAAGGGCCGGCGGGACTATGCCATATATGATATCAGGCCTTACCTGTACCAAGGTGAATGCCTGCGAGAAGGCGTACATCAGTGAAACTATTGCCTTTATGTCACCTGCACCGAACAGCATCTCATTGAATCCCATGAGGTATACAAGTGACATGATAAGAAGCTCAAAGCCGTAATAGAAGCCAGAAATTTCCATCATCACGATTGATATAATTAAGAACACTGTTCCTGCGAAAATATATGCCCCCGTATCTGCCTTAAGAAATGCAAGAACCATCATCAATGCACCAGCTAAAACGAAAAATGTGATGGAACCGGATTCCACGTTGATAATAATGCCAGCAGCCATGAGAGGAACAAAAAGAAGTGAGCTGACTGTTCTTGTCCTGAGGTCTGAGTAAGAACCGTATGCAAGTGATGCAAGCGCAATTGCAATCACTGCATATCTTGTTATTTCAAGTAAATTCATTGAGCTCATGGATCAGCTCTTCCCTGAGAGGAACCTGAATGCTCTCAGAACAGATGAATAATCCAGACTGCTGAGTCCTATGGATGATGCTGCCACGTAATACTGCACAGCCGCTGCCTCCAGTGGCATTGGTGCATTTATTGATGCAGAAAGATCAAGCCCATTCCTCAGATCCCTGATCATGCTTGATAGCGTGTAACCGGGCACAAAGTCTCCATCCTCCATTGTCCTGCGTTTGTCCTGAAGGGGAGAACTGCCGGAATTTCCTGCTATGAGGACATCAATGGATTTGCTTATGGGGATGCCGGCATGCTCCGCTGCCACTATGGCTTCTGCCGAAACTGCCAGACTGGCAGCTGATGCCATTGTGGCAATAATCCTCATTTTAACCGCATTTCCTGCCACACCAAGATACGTGACCTGTTTCGAGAATGTTTCCAGTATTCCCCTGATCCTATCAAAGCCGCCTGCATCGCCGGATACCATGGTCAGGAGCGCCCCGTCAAGTGCCTCCTGCACACTGCCCATTACAGGGCAGTCCATGTATATGGCTCCTTTTTCAGCAAATCTGCGGTAGGCTGACATGGAGAAACTGTATGAAACATTCCCCAGATTGGCAATAATAGTCCCTGGCACTATTGTCTTATCCAGTCCTGTTTTACCGAAAAAAACATCCTCGCACGCCTCATCTCCAGACAGGGAGACAAGAATAACGTCACATGCAGACCCCATCTGAAATGGCTCGCTGTTAATTTTTGCCGGTGAAAAGAGCGTCCCCTTTGAGGGATTCCTGTCATACACCGCATGAATGCTGAAGCTGCGGCGGATACGGCTCAATATTGGAATTCCCATTTTCCCGAGGCCCATGAATCCTATGGCAGTCATACTCAGTTATATCCAGGATTATATAAATTCAATCCGCCTTAAGGCAATAGACTGGCGTTCCATGTTCCTGAGTTGCGCATTCCAGCGATGCGTAAGCAATTTCTCTGTTGTCAAGGTAAGACTTAACTGTTTCTGTGGCTTTTTCAGGTGTGTTGTTCTCCTTGCTAAGATGGGTGAGCACAATATGGGTTCCACTGGATGCAATCTGCGATATGGCCTCTGCAGACTGATCATTGGAGAGATGCCCATGCCTGCCAAGAATCCTCCTCTGGAGATGCAGAGGGTAAGACCCATTCTTCAACATGTCCACATCATGATTTGCCTCAAATGCGAGTATGTCGGAACCACTGGCTTCTTCCAGAAGGCGTTCCGATACAACTCCCAGATCAGACACAACGGTTATCTTCCTTCCCCTCCACTTCAGCACATAGCCTACCGGATCAGCCGCGTCGTGGGATACTGGCACTGAAGTTATGCTGAAGTTTCCTATGGCAGTTTTTTCTTTTATTTCATATCCATCGCGAATGCCCAAAGCGGAAAGTGTAGCTTCCCTGGAGTATATTTCAACCGGGCAGTGCCTCGAAAGATACGGTATGCCCCTGCTGTGATCCGTGTGTTCGTGACTTATGAAGAGGCTGGCTTCCGCCATCTCAAGATTCATTTCTTTCAGACGGTTTGTCAGCTTTCGGAGTGTGATCCCGAAGTCTATGATGATCATATCAGCCTCATCCCATATGAGTGTAGAATTACCCCGGCTGCCGGAAGATATCATTGCAAAGTGCAGGGACCCCATGAAAGGGCATTGACACGACAATTAAAATTATTTGTGGAAGGAAATGCGGGTGTCACTGATTACAACCCGGAAACACTGTGAACATTGGAGCTGAAATAATCGGCCATAGACTGCGAATCCTGAGATCCAATTATCAGGAATTTCCCACTGTCAAGCGAGATTACCAGGGATGTTGCGTTGTCTGTTACAACATATGCTTTAGCACCATTGCTGAGTGTAAATATTCCTTCATTGAGGTTTCCAATTGATGTACCCGCATCCCGTATTGTGACTGTAACATTTCCTGTGTCTATGTCCTCCATAAATGCATATCTGACCTGGGAATCTGTGAAATTCATGTTCCCTATATAAGGGCCATGAATATCCACAAATCCAGTGCCTATGCTTATTTCTGCATGGCTCCCACTGATACCCTGGACTATGTATATTGGGAGCCCCGTAATGAGTATCATTGCAAAAATTATACTGAGAAGCCTGTATACACGTTTCTTCCTTTCACGGTCCCTGAGTGAGAGCACAACGAAAGTAATGATGCCAGCAGTTCCCACTGACATAAGCGCGATTCCAGCATATGCAAGTACTGGAATGGCTGATGATATTGCAACCTGATACATTGGTGGATCGTTTGTTATAAATGCATTCTATTAGAACTTATTCTGCTTTTATGGAATCATTTACTGGCTCATTGCACATTTCGGAAAATGAATATTGAAAGGATTTTTGTACCACGTTAACGTGAAACGAAAACTTCGAAATGTTTTGCGAAGTTATTATCATTTGACCCGAACCATCACAGAACTGGAACACCATGATAATAATATTATAGAGAAGAACAGATACATAAAGAGCATGAACGAGTCGAACACAGGTGTGCTAGGAAATGGTAATTTTTGGTCCCGGAGTGTGTGTATCTATGCGCATAATGGCACACAAAAAGAGAGTCAGTTTATTCATTGACAGTGAGCTTACAGACAGGGCCAGAGCCTATGGGCTTAATCTTTCCAGATTCATGACCTCCTGCCTGAAAGTTTGGCGAGAAAATCCATCCTTCCTTTTACATGCAGAACCAGAAAAATAAAGAGTGGACCGGTCGGAATTTGATTAAAGTTTTAAGCGAATACTGTTGAAGGTTCTTAGGACAAGAAGCTAGTTGCTGTTCTAGCATTATACCTGGGATTGATACTTATACCTGATTAGAAGTTTCCCAAATAGAAAAGAAAAAGCATATTACGGCACTCACAGGGCTGTTTCTATACCAAGCTTCCTGGCTGCTGCATTAAGTTCACTGTCAGCCGAGCAGAACACAGTCGTCCCCGCTTCAATACAGGTTTCCAGCTGAATTGCATCTACAATGTATATGTGTTGTTCAAGAACTGCCTCGACAGCTTTCCTGATTATCTGGCTACTAACAGGATATATTTCAACCGAGGAGGATCTTTCAAGTGAGCCCAACTCACTTAGCATTGCTTTGAGACGGTTTCTCGCGTCGATACCCGTTTTCCTGGAGTATTTGTCAAAAACAACAGCCGCCTCGCCAAGGTTGATCTCAGACAGGCAAATAACTGTCTCACCCCGCCGGGCTTGATGGAAGTAGCTGTCAGCTATGGCGCTGTTTTCCTCCTTAACGTACCTTTTGATCAGTATACTGGTATCAAGATAGACGTGAGATACGTTCATTTCGCATTTCCCTGACTTCTTTTTCTGAGTACACTCTACCAGTGAGATCAGGCCTGTTCCTCTCTACATCTTCCCCACTCATGTATCCGCAATCGAGATTAAGTTCCTTGCAAAGATCACTTAGAATCTCCGCTGTGGAAAGGGAACGAAGTGATTTTTCGATGTAGTCGCTTAGGGTCCTTCCTTTTTTCAATAGGGCCAGCTTTGCGTTGTCCACTACGGGTTTTTCTACCGATACAGTTATCTTGGTTTTAACCATCTAGCCGTATATATGGTAAACCGTATTAAGTCTTTCCACAAACTTGGTTCTTAACCGAGAACAGATTCGACAGCTATAAACAGGTCTGACATACTCCCACAGCTGAAGATTGTGGGGGTTCTCATCTTTGCTTCGGTTTCGTCTTCATCCCTCACGGTCCAGTCGGTTTTGCGGGACCAATTACCGAGTCTTGAAGACGCTCCAGTCCTGAACGTTGCCTCTTTAGGTATATCAGTGCTCCATTTGCACAAATTCAGAACAAATCACACGTGCATCACGCCGAGGTACCTCAATCCTTCAGAAATAATTTTGACTACATAAACAGCATATTTTCCATCCGGGTCGAGATCCGGATTAAAGATAGTGACATCAGCACCAATAGCGCCCGGTGCCAAGAAGTTCATCAATTCAGCAAGATGATCACCTTCAAAGCCTCCTTCATCAGGACTATCAACAGCAGGCATCACGCATGGATCCAGAACATCAAGATCAATATGAAGGCAAAAGGGCTGATTATATACAAGGAAAAACACATCAATTTAACGTCCTAACAAGTATATTTTATAATAAAATTACTAGTCAACTCCAATTAATCTCATATGAGTTTTTATTAGATTTAAGTTTTAAGTGAATAAAACAGATCCTTTTAGACACAGTGAACTCCCTTTTTACTATCTGGCTGCCTATTTAATGTGTAAGTTATCTTAATCGTATCATTGACCTTCGGTCGAATGTTTTCCCGATCCCGTTGAAGTACTCTATGAACTTCACGACTTTTTCAAGAGTTCTTGCTTTGGTCTTCATTCTCCCGACCTATTATTCTCCCTTCGAGGATGCTGAACCACAACTCTACATAGTTCGGGATGTGGAGAGTAACGTTAACAAATCTATATCTGATGAAGTTCAGATAATGGCCCCTTAGAGAGTAAAATAACTTCAAAGACATTGGGCATTGTTATTTAAGCAAATACTTTATAAAGTAGTTACTATATCTTGTATATGTGGATGCATTCAGTGCTCTCGCCGAGCCAAGGAGACGCAAGATAGTTGAACTCCTTGCCAGAGAAGGCCGTCTCTCCGCGAGCGAGATATACCGGAAGTTTGACGTAACAGCCCAAGCTGTATCGCAGCACTTACATATTCTCCTTGATGCAAAACTGCTAAGGATGGAGAAGCGCGCTCAGCAGCACATTTACAGTATCAATCCGGAGTCGATAGAGGAGATAAAGCACTGGGCAAGTTGTATGCATACCTTATGGAGTGAGTCGTTAGGCAGGCTCGAGGAAGTCCTAGAAGAAGAAAAGGGTACTAAATAAGGTGGTAAGATGTCTGAGAAAAAGAAGCAAAATAAGGAACTGACAATAACGCGCATTTTAGATGCGCCAAGGGAACTTGTGTGGAAAGCATGGACAGATCCTAAGCTTGTAGCAAAATGGTGGGGCCCGAGAGGTGTGACGAACCCCACATGTGAATGGGACGCCAGGCCGGGAGGAGAGATCTACATAGTGATGCTCGCTGGGAAGGAGCTGGGACCCGCCGAAGGAATGAAGTGGCCGATGAAGGGAACGTTCAAGGAAGTGGTGCCGCAGAGCAGGCTGGTATATACCAGCGGCGCCCTCGATGATGTGGACAGGGGCAGCGACACGTTCATAGAGCAGACCGTGACGATAGAGTTTGAAGACCTGGGAGAGAAGACCAGTATGAATCTGTACCTCGTGGTCACCAAGGTCGAGGGACCGAAGGCTTCTGATGCAATGCAGGGAATGACAATGGGCTGGAACCAGCAGGTGGATAAGCTCGCAGAGGAACTCCGTCGCATGCAAACGGTAAACGATCAAGATGACTGAACATGGGGAAAAAGGAAACCAATCAAGGAGTGAAGGGATTCACTGACGAGGAGCGAGCCGCAATGAAAGAACGCAGCCAGGAGTTAAGGACTGCGCGCCGGAGTTCAGACTCCAGCAAGACAGATGGAGAGAGCACCGTACTTGCAAAGATCTCTGAAATGCAGGAACCGGATCGCATTATGGCTGAACGACTCCAAGCAATCATCAAAGCCAATGCGCCAGTTCTATCACCGAGAACGTGATACGGGATGCCTGCGTATGCCAAAGACGGTAATGTTGTATGTTTCTTCCAAAGCGCTCAGAAGTTCAAGACGAGGTATGCAACATTGGGTTTCAGCGACAAGGCGAACCTTGATGAAGGCTCAATGTGGCCAACCTGCTTTGCGCTGAAGAAATTGACTACCATCGAAGAGGCCAAAAGTAAGGCTCTCGTGAAGAAAGCGGTGGGACAAGTATGAAAACAAGTACGAACTCTTTTCCGGAAGGCAATTCTCCGTCTCAACAGATAGACGCAATAATCATGGAATCGGCTGACTGGCGTGGTAAAACATTGTCGCAGCTACGTTCCATAATCAAGAAAGCCACTCCTGCCGTGACAGAAGAAGTGAAGTGGAAAAAGCCCTCAAAACCGTCTGGAATTCCTGTCTGGTCCCATGACGGAATAGTCTGCATAGCGGACATACTCATGAATTCTGTTAGGCTGACATTCCCCAAAGGCGCCCAGATAAATGATCCGATGAAGCTCTTTAACACGCGTTTGGATAGCAAAACGGTTCGCGCCATCGATTTTCATGAAGGAGACTCCGTGGATGAGTCTGCCTTGATTACACTCATTAATGAAGCAATTTACCTGAACACCTCGAAAATTCGCTCTAAAGGGAACCAGAATGGTTAAGAGAGGCGAACAAACTGTCCAGCAACGAGCCTAAACTGATTTCCCATTTTTTCCTAAAGTTATTCAAGTGAACGTAAGTGAAAACCGCATATAAGAAAAACCAAGCAGCAGCGATCACCAATAACATGTAATGCCAGTTAAAAGTAATCGAACACAATACAAAAGCTAAGATTAAAATCGCAATGTCAGGTGCAAGGACTTCTGCAACAATCCTTTGGCCCATGCTTGATTAAGGTGAATCCTGATAGATGGTTAAGCTCTCGTCGTAATCAAACCGCCTCAGACGAAAAGTTGTTTAGTTTTTGCAGTTAGGACATCACACGCGGCGAAACTCAAATTAATAAAACAGACTATTATATATAAAATTCTCTCTATATCGACGGAAGTTTGGTAACTTTCGGCAATTATAATTCGTATGTATAGCGATTTCGAGAGTCCCAATGATATTGCGTGAAAGGAACAAAGTATTTCTTAAATGAAAGAACTGTAAGCGGATATAGAGCCAGAAGATACAATTCTTATGTTATGTGGAGCTTACATATCGAAAAGTGGAATTGAATTCAATGAGAGGACCATATTAAAATGGTGGACCGGTCGGAATTTGATTAATGTTTTAAGCGAATACAGAGAAACGTAAATAGAATAATTCCGAGACGAACATCACCTTAGGGCGTAAGCAATAAATACTGTGGTGAATTATAGTATAATATAGTGATTGACAATGCCAACGACGATACAAGTGAGTGAGAAGTTACAGAAGGAACTGTCAAAACGTAAGTTATATAACAAAGAGACCTACGAAGAGGTTATCTGGGATCTTATGGAAGATTCCCACGAACTGGACGAAGAAGCAAAGAAAGAACTGGTTCAGGCTCGCCAGGAGATCAAGGAAGGAAAGTACCATACCTTGGAAGAGGTAAAGAAGGAACTGGGCTTTTGACCTATCATGTAATATTTTCTGATCTTGCTCTCAAGCAATTGAGAAAACTTGATAGGGAAATCGGACAGAGAATAATCTCAACACTTGACAGGATAAGAATAAGACCCGATGCTTATGTCAAAAAACTCGTTGGCGACGAAGGATACAGGCTTAGGGTGGGAAACTACAGGGTGATCTTGGACCTTGACAAGGAAAAACTGATAATTCTGGTGTTAAGAATAGGCCATAGGAGGAACGTTTATGATTCGTAAGTCAGTTCATCGCTCCGCTGGTACTTTTATTCAGAGTTTGATTGCCACTCTGGAAACACTTCTGAATAAACACGTAATGATCCAAATCAGTGAGAGCGATCTGGACATCGAGGACGGAAGGGTCAGGAGCGTAAGAGACTTCCTGAAAGAACTCTGATAATACTTCCTTGCGTCGTCTTTGCGAGGGGGCTGCTCTAAACGTTATTTTCTTCTTTCTCTCGTTTGTGTCCAGATTGAGCCGTTCATAGTGCTTAAAGAAACATATCCGAAAGTCGGCTTTATTTATGTCATAGAATTTATTGCAAATATGACAATTTCTAACAACATATTAATTTTTGCTCTTGATTGATCTTCCTGGAAATTAAAGCGAATTCATATTGAACACTGTAAGCAATGTTTCCTTTATCTCTTATTTTTTTCCCTTTTTTTCATCCATTCTTCATGGAATTTCCATAGCTCACGCTGTCATCCCCCTTCTTTTTCATCCTTATCATGCACATGAGGTAGTGCCCAAGACACATGAACATGCATTTCACCCTTACCCTCGGGATAGTGGTAACGAAGACATGACCGCCATGGAATATTGTCTTGATGACGGAATATGGTCTTCACCCCTGGTTCGTTTCCTCGTTATTCTCATATTCCGGCGGATGCTTTCCAAAGGAAGTTTGCATCCCTTCAGAGATTTATCCATGGTTGCGTCTATCCCCCTTCCTTCAACACCAAAATATCCCTTGTCCTTGTAATTTATGATGCCTGGTATAGAAAGATCTATCTTCGAATCTTGAACGGATGCTGTTGTCACAGCATAATTAGCAATGATGTCATGCTCAACAGTCTGTGACGTGTGTAACTTGTGCCCGAAATGTGCCTTCTTGTTCTTCACTGTCCATGTCCCATCCTTCGATCTCCTCGTCTTCGCATTCCTGCGTTCATCTTCCCGTTCTTTCTTCTTCCTTATTCTTTCGATCCTCTTCACCGCCTTCATTTCCCTATTTGATCTCTCAATTTCCGGTTTTTCCTGATAAGGTGGTTTCTCAGGAAATTCCGGATCAATCGGTATCGTACCGTCACCTTTCTTTCGCTTACCATGACCGGGATCGGATTCAATGAAAGTGGCATCCTGTATAGTGCCCTTCTTGACCGTTATTCCCTTCTCCTAGAACTGCTTCCATATTGATTTCCAGATCTCCTTGTCCTTGTGGTTATTGGCTATCCTCTACCTGAACAGCCAGATGGTTCTTGCATCCGGCACGGATTCCGGATAGTCAAGAAAATTGATGAATCTTATGTTTGAGTAGAGCTCGATCTCCATGGCCTCATCAACAAGGTCCGTATAGGGACTGGAGGAACATGATCTTCACCATGAATACAGGATCAAAGTTTGGCCTGCCACCCTTTTCCGTGTCGTTTTTGTAAAGATCAGAAAGGAGTGGTTTGATCTGATCCCAGTCTATTATATCCTTCATGTCTGAAAGCCTGTCACCGAACTTCTTCTACTGATCATATTTCTCACGAAGACCGTAATTCATTATGTCCATGGATAATGATCGGGATCGCATGAATAAAGCTTTCGGTCAAAATAATACAAATTATCTGCTGAAATACGGATTCCTGAGAACATGATCATGATAATTTAGTCTGGATGGTACTGAAGATGCGATAGGGTTTTTAGAAAATGTCTATAATAAACAAACAGGAAAAATTATTGTGTACTTTTCAGCACCAGAAACCTGATGGGAAAAATTAGGATTGCGAGATTCATCGCGTTGGAACTCCTATTAATTGTTGTGTTTAAGGTGTGGTTCTTATCGTCTTCCTCAGGGTTTGGAAAGAAAAGAATGGACCGGTCGGGATTTGCTTAATGTTTTAAGGGAATACTATTTCTCATTTACTTCGTCCTTCACAGAAATTCCCTTATCAGATATTGATAGAGCAACAAAATGAGCACTGTTCCCTGCGGCATATGTTAGATCAAATATGTAGAGATAATCAGAAACGTTCTTTGACCTGAATGCCATTATGTTGATCGCCAGAACAACAATGGATACAACTATAACAAGAATTAAGTGGTATACATAACGATTCATGATTGTCTGGCACTCCTTTTAACTCTATTCTTCCTACTTATGTGAGCACTCAGAATAAAATATACTCCAGCGATAATGGAAACTATGGAAATCAAAGTACCAAATGAATACAATATTTGAACATTAAATAAACCTAATAAACCCACAACACCTAAAGTTAGAAATATAATTCCAAATGTTGATAGGAATGATGCCCTAATTCCTGCTTTTTCTGTATGCACTCAAACCACCCTGAATGAATAATCTAACCATCGCAGCGAAAATTAACATTATACCAATTACAAATGAACCTGCCCATACTAAGGATTTTACTCCCAAGTAAAATGCTAGAACCCCGAACGAAAATAAAGTGATTCCACTAACTAAACTCATCATGCCAGTTCTGAAAAGCCAAGGGGAGTCTTTTTCCATTATAAAAATAACTGCCACCCCAATAGAGGCTATGGAAAAAACCAATGGCAAAACTATTGGCAATGCCGATATGAAATTTCCATTAAACTTTAGGTTGTTAGATAGAAATATTGACACATATAGAAGAGCTAAACCAACAATATAAAAAAGAAGGGACTTATAGATGTTCTCATATCGCATATTTACTTCCCTTTTCTCAATCTTATTAAGCCCCAGTGCAACATTGAATTACATTATACGCATCCTCAGTGCACTCTCCTGCTTTATAAATACAATAGGCACACGCAAGAACATCAAGACTAAAGCATATAAGGCAAGCAGGTAACGTTAAAAAATCAAAGCAAGCTGCAAGACAATCTGGTAAAACTAGACACTCTGCGCATATCTCCTCAATGTCAGGAACACTAAGAACGCAATCCGTGAGACTCAATGCATTCTCCAGGCAACATGTAAAATTAAAATCCATTAAGGTCACCTTGTAAGATAGTTCCATCACATCAATTGCCTTCAATTTATTTCGATTGCTTTCATATGCTTCAGGAAATGCGCTCAGAAGAGACTCCATTTTACTGTAAATCCACTTTCTCTTTTCTGAGGCACCATTATCTAATTTATTTATAACAAAACTTAAGTCCTTTGCAACCGATAAAAAGTCTCCGTTATAATTTATGCTTATAGGTAAAGCGAAAAGGTCAACATGGGTTGGGTCCTTTGGTGAAACGTTGATAGATAGAAACAATGCACCTTTGTTGTTTTCAAGTGGAACTATATTCCCTTCTAAGTATATTATGGCCTCATCATCGGCAATCTCAAAGTATAATGAATAAGCTTTTCCAGACTGAGATATTTTTTTCTCTGAAAGTTCATAATCCATCTCTCGAAATGATAGGGTGTAATTTTGAGTTTTATCAGAAAAAATTAGAGAAATGTTTTTCACACCGCTATTAGCAAACGTTTGAGGCGTTTGAATTTTTGGGGAGATCTTTCTAGGTTTCTTGTAAGTAATAACCTCAGTTTTTATTTCATCTTTATCCTTTGTCACTCGTACTACTTCTGACATTGTGAGTTCCTGCTTTCTGCTACCCATAATAAAAGAAGCAAATCATCTTATATAAATATATTCACATTTATTAGTAAACCCTGTAGTTCAGGGCATTTTTTAATATATAGAAGATGCGCCGGGATTTGATTAACGTTTTGAGGGGATACTTACCAAAATAGCACAATCTGCTCTGTAGCACATTAGTCACATTTCAAAGGTTATTACAGGTATTACTTGTTACAAGTGTAACATTTTGGGGGCAGTGTCTTTTAGTTTAATAGGAATTACTGCTCTTCCAGAAGCTCCACCATCTGCTTATTGATTCCTTTCCTATCCTCCCGTTCATTTCGTGAGAAAACGTGAGACCGCTGTACTTCATTCCAATAGTCATAGTCTATTCTGCTATTCCTCCTTTCTTTTTTGATTAATACCATCTATTTCCACAACCCCTCATACTTTTCTTTCAGGTTATTGAGTTCCTGTCCTCCGCTCAAATTTGATACTGTTTTCAAGATAGCGGTAAACAAAGGCAAGAGCAATCATTATCACTAATGAAGGCAACGCCGCATACAGTGCAAAGTCCCTGAAACTAAGATAGGCATTTGCTACAAGCACATAAACTATGAAAAATATGGCCATCCCACCTATGATATACCTGTGAACGTGTTTTGAAACCATTTTTCACTTCCTCTTTGAATTTTCAAAGAGTTCTCTCATTCTCTCTTGTCTTGAACCGCTTTTTAGGCTTTTTATATATCCGACTGTTCCCACAATTACGATTACCGGTAACAAACCCAGATCAATAAAGGCCAGAACATGTGAATGTATGACCATTATCGCAATTGCTCCGATTAATAAAAACGCTATGAAGAGGAAACCTGCGATAAGACTCAAATAACTAACTGGTTTATGATATTTTACCACTATAATCATCCCACGTTAATGTAAACTATCTAGCATACACCTACCTTTTGGCATATGTACTCGGCTCCCACGCTACAACCGTAATCTGTTATTTCCTCTATTGCCAGGGCGCAGAGAGAGGCACAAATTGATAGACAGATAAGGTAACCGATTAAGGTTTCAACAAATAATAAGCAAATATCTCCTGCTCCCGCAACACATACGTCCGCACATATCTCATCCGAAGGTATGCCGTCTGCCAATTCCTCGCATATTTCCTTAACTAATGCCTGACAAATGTCGCATTGAATAGATGGATCATTGCTTGAGTATGTTTTATTTGATACCACTAATGTTGTGTCTATCGGTTTACTATTCCCGCAACAAGCTTTTCCCTCACTAATTCCTACAATTTTTAGCTTTGAATCATTTTTATTCTTTTCCATTGTATTTATGGAGTATGTTGCTTTCCCAATATTTTTTCCATCGAATATAGTATAGTTGATTGTGTGATTACCGTTTACATCTCCTTTCAATACTTGAGTTCCTTGAATTAGTTTTGGTTTCTCTCCCTCAATCTCTATAAAGATAGAGGCTTGCTGGATTCTTGCTCCCTCTTCCGTGCTTTCATCAAAATGAAGCACCTTTACGCTCTTAATTTTCTTTGCCATAAGGCTAATAATCAAATCATCATACATATATATATTCCTATTTTGTATGCGGTCAGTCTTTTGTGACATACCATTATGTCCACTTCATACGGAGCCTTGAAATTAAAGGAAATAGTAACAAAATAGAAGATTTAGTTTTTGCTTAATTGAATTTTGCCCAATACATAACAAGAAAGTCGGTGAAATACAAGCTACACGTACGAAAATAGCAAATTCATTTCCACAATCCGCTGACCAGATACCTTTGAACAATAGAAAAGCAGCACGGCACGAGAACCCCCTCATATTCCTGTAATTCCGCACTAAGCGGAGCGACATTGTGCGGTCAAAATTCCCCTCCCCTAAAATTGCCCCCTGCAAGGGTGAATAATGTGCCCGAAGCGAGCCGGAAGTCTTGCGTAGCAAGACCGAGTGGTGTAAGCGTTAGCGGTGGGTGGTGTGAACACCAAGCGTAGCGAAGGTGTGAAACACCACACATACACCACGAGCGGCGAGCACAGGACACCACCCTGAAAGAGCATAGCGAATGAAGGGCTCTTCGGAGAAGAGTGCGAGATGGAAATCAAAAGAGGGGTGGATTGCGATAGCAAGACGGGGTGAATTTTGATTGAAGTCGAAGCATGGGGTCCTGTGCTCGGCGTGCAGGTGAGCTGAGGGCACATAGTAATGGGCGAAGGCTCAAAGAGGGGTGGCTGAAAGTCGGGGTGAATTTGAGCTGGAGCCTTGCCAATAGATACTAAAATCTGACGTGTGTTACTATACTTGATGACAAGAGCCAAGGACAAAATGATAAGCATACGCAAGTCTGATTTGGATAGCCTCCTGGCTACCATTGAGACTCTTGAAAACCAATACGTAATGGATCAACTAAGAAAGAGCGAGGATGACATTAGGAAAGGTAGGGTCAGAAATGCAAGAGAGTTCTTGCAGGAACAAATTTAAGTCGATGTTGGTTCTACTAATCCGTTATGAAGTGTCCTGTCTGCAATAAAGAAAATAGGAATCCTCCGCTTAAACAATGGGCGTTCAACGTATATGAGGTTTCAAGGTACAAATGCTCCGAATGCGGTAACAATTTCAATACCTATGTAGGAGAAAAGAATTCTTACACCATTCCAAAGAGTGCTGCTTAGGTATAAGCTAACCATGCAGAAAGAGTCAATAGTCCTTGAAACCCATGTAATCTCCCAGCGTGCCTCTTACTTTTGCCTTGGTGAGTTTGGCGTATTCCAGTATTTCGCATGTTGTAGCTCCCTGCTTTTTCATCTGTTCAAAGGTATTCTGGCTCAGTAATACGTAACTCCAGGTACAGGACATCCTCTCCTCAGGGAGCAGTTCATTCACCTTGTCGATCCAGTCTATGGCCGCCAGCCTCTTGTTTTTCACGTTCTGATTGCTCATGTCTCTCTCTGATTTTGTCTCGACCAGATAAAGCTGGTCACACGCCTTGATCATAAAATCAGGGTAGTAGTGTGCCAACAAGCCATCGTCTCTTATGTAAATTATGTTGGCAAAATCATTGTAATATTCGTTTATTTTCACAAATGCCTTCACTTTTGAGTCAGCGTCTATAAATTCGATGAAATCCTTCTCAAAGCCCCCACTGTGCGATGGATAAGCAATTTTTCCGTAAATGTTCTTTGCTGCAGTTATGGCATAGTTCTCCCTTATCCTTATTTCTTTCACCTCTGAGAAATATCTCTTTACGATTTTTGCGTCATTTA
This sequence comes from Thermoplasmataceae archaeon, assembly GCA_038729325.1. GTDB lineage: Archaea > Thermoplasmatota > Thermoplasmata > Thermoplasmatales > Thermoplasmataceae > UBA509. The sequence goes on from JAVYSG010000005.1 coordinate 18,064, forward strand.
TCTTCAGGTTATTCATAGAATCGTAGACAGCCTTTGCTATGTTGCTGACAACGTGTTTAATTATGCTGTGCTGTGTTATCAACAGAATACGCCAGTTATTGTCTTTGAGAGGATCAAACTCCTCTTCAAACAATCTATGTCTTATGTATTCGTCACATAGCTTTGCTATCAGGGCTGAATTCACCTGCATTACAGGAAATTCTCTCTGCTTCCTTCCTCTGGCATTGACATGGATTACTGATACTGCATTTACTATTTTCTGAATGAAAGAATTGTAACTCTTTGCCGTGAATATATCCGCGGTGACAGTATATTCGCCAAAAGTCGTCTTAACAGTGAGTTCTTCGCTATAGAATGTATCTCCTTTATTCCTGACCAGTGGCTTCAATGCTTCCAGTTTAATCGGAAAAGGCTCAAGTTTTTCGACGGAAAGTTCAGGAGTCAAGAGTTCTTCCTCCTTCTCCTGCAATATTATGATCCAGAATAAGTCATAATCCTTGTAATTGGGTTTGAGGCCAACCTTAACCAGATCCCCAACTATCCTGTTTTTGTCCGGCTCCTGGGTAACTACCCCAACCATTCCCGCAAGAACTCTTTCGTAATACTCAATAAAATTGGGGTGCTCAACAACACTGAGAATGTCTATGTAGCTGTTAGGTTCCTCCTTCTTTACGAGAAGTTTTTCACGATTTTCTTTTCTTGTGTCATCATATTCCGGCCCTCTCCACATTAGTCTCAGACCTCTGCCTATGAGCTGTTCTAGGAGCACGTAAGAGGATGCGGATCGAAGCGGCACGATCACGCATATATTGTTTACGTCAAATCCTTCCCTGAGCATGAGAACAGAAACTATCACTTTTGGTTTTTCGTGCCTGTCTATGTCGAAAAGTCTCTGTTTTATTGCCTTCCACTCATCTTCGCTGACGTCTCCTTTCTTGTTGGAATGAATCTCCATTAGTTCATCATCGGAGTAGCCTTCCTGTTTCAGGAATCCCATAACTAATGGTACAACCTTAGTATCTTCACACACGATCAGCATTTTAGGGTATTTTGCACTGTCCAGCTTTGTGAACTCTTGCTCCAGAATGTTGAGTTTCTTTACTCCTGCCCTTAACATCAGCTTCTGACCATCAGAGAGGCTTGTTACTTGTTTTCCTTCGCGTTCCGCCTTGAATTCCAGGTCTTCCAAAGGAATGGAGCCAAACTCCTTCCTCTTATCGATGGCTACTGTTTTCACAAGTCCTTTCTTTATGGCATCAACAAGATCAAAGTTCACTATGATGTGTGGAAAATGATTCTGTACTCTACTCTGACCACTTCCAGTCACAATGTACGGTGTTGCTGAAAAATCCACCTGCATGAATCTATGCTTCTTGTTTTCTGAAATCTTGTCAAGAGCCTCCTGCCACTTTTTCTCCACCACTTCATCGGATTTTTTCATCTCGCCTAGATGGTGAGCCTCGTCATTGAATACAACAAGATCAGGTAGGCTGGCCAGGAATTCTAGTTCCTTTCCTCTCAAGTATTGATTGTCCAGCTCTTCCAGAGAGTGCCCTTGGGAGGTGCCTGGCGTAATGGGCAATAATCCCTTTACCGTTATGTCTGGACTGTCCAGCGGTGAGTCTGGGTCAACCGACTCCTCTTCCTCCACCAGAAGATGCCAGTTGGTTATAGCAATAAGTCCATCTCCTGTCACCTTTTTCCCGATCTCTTCCTTCTGCGTAACACATCCTTGAATGAATCCAAACAGCTCTTCCTTGTATGCCGGCGGTATGAACAACTTTTCAAACTTCCTGAAATCTGACTGCTCAAAATCTCTGCTTCCATCCTCCTTCCTCTTTCCAAGAAATGCGTCAAGCAGCCTTTCATATACGATTATTCCAGGAGCAACAAGGAGAAAGTTCCTGGAGTATTCTCCACTTTCACTCTCTTCGTGCCTTGAGTTGAGATACTGCCAGATCAGCAGAGCATCAAGAACCCAGGTTTTCCCGGTGCCGGTTGCCATCTTGATGCAGTACTTGGGATGTTCGTACTTGTCTCGCTTCAGATCAAGAAGATCCATCTGCTGAACCAGGTCAGGGTAAATGGACATGTAAATCTCACCCACACTCTTGAGCTTAAGTATCTCGTGAATGTAAATTGTATTGAGGATAGCCTGCCACTGACCCTCATGAAAATTGAACTCCCTCTCTTCCGCAAAAATGCCCTCAGGGTTCCAAAAGTTAAGAAGTTCCTGGGTTACCGGGGATACTTTTTGCATAAAGTCTCCGGATTTCCATAATGTATTGACCTCTTCGCTTATTTTCTTCGCGAGTTTCAATGAGATATCTTTTGTACCAAAGGACTTTATGTTTACCATCAGCTTACCTCTTGCACCGCTGCACTTTCAAAGCCGAATACGTCCACGGCTTTGACACATACCCTTCTTTTTCCATTTTTTCTGGGGACTACAAGCTTCGCTTTTCTGTCCACTTTCTGGTTATCTTCATGGTTTTCCCTGTAGTCCTGCCATTTGCTCCTGAATACTTCGCCGTCATAATCAGGATCGATGCTCCAGTATTCAATCAGGCTTAGGGGGTCTTCTTCTATCACTTTCTCCAGTTTTTCCTTATCATCCTTGTCAAGAGGCAATGCGTCTGGAGAAAGCAAAACGTAATTCTCAAGTTCAATTTCAAGTTCATCTTGGCTCTCATCTGAAGCTTTCTTCCTTATGGGCTTTACACTTAGATATTGCAGCGACGAGAATTTTACCTTCCCCTCTTTTATCAATGTCTCATAATCCGCCTTATGCTTCAGTCTTTCCAGTAAGTCCGGTGGTATTACCAACACTTCTAATTTATCATCGTTCAGGCTTTCGATTATCCTTCCAATATCCGTTTCGAAGTTCCAACCCAATACAATTATTTTCTCCCAGCCACCCATGAATGACCCTCTCAACTCCTGAGCTCTCTTCAGAGTTGCATAGCCTGTTACCCTCGTGGGAGAATCCACATAAACCAATGTCTTGCTTTGTTTTATGTAACCAAGATTGTTTGGTGTGCCATCCCGCATTGGGAATGGCAGGGCACCATACAAATTGAGTACTACGTGTGCCAAATCACCTATCCTCTTGAACTGTGACCTTTCAAATTGCTCTTTTTGATAATCACCTATAGATTGGTATAGGAATGGTTTGGCATCTTGATCGATGAGACGTTTTCTGGTAATCATACAGGCAGGTTTTCCGAGATCGCACATGATCCATTTTCTGCCAAGTTTTTCAGCAACTGCACCTGTAGTTCCTGAACCCGCAAAGAAATCAGCAATGACGGAGTTTGAACTAGATGAATGCTCGAGGATGAGGTCTAGCAAGTCTTCATTCTTTTCAGTTTGATAGTTGAATTGAAACGAATAAGCAGTAATATCTTCCCAAATTGTGTCTCTTACCTCAGACTCTGACGCTTCCACTTTGTATTCTGGTTTCCCTGTATTAGGATTAGGTCGGAGCATGCCTGTCTTTATCGCACCATCCGCTCTATCTTTTGACCAACGCCAGTGATTTCCCTGTCTTGGTTTGAATCCAAACAGTTCATAATCCATCCCTCCTCTATATCCGGCCGCTTCAAAAGAATGCCATCGTTCTTGGCGCTCGTTATGTCTCTGAAATGGCTTGAATCGGGCATCCTGATTCTTGCTGTAAAACAGTATTGTGTCATGGCCGTAGTTAATTTGCTTTACTGTATCATATTCTTGTACATTTTTCTTGATTCTACGCACTATCACTTCATTTCTGAAGTTGTCCTTGCCAAATATGTCATCAATAATTACTTTCACATAGTGTCCAATATGCCAATCGATGTGGACATAAAGAAAACCTTGTTCAGAAAGTAGTTCTCTCATTAAGACTAATCTCGGTACCAACATTTCTAAATATGATTTTGTCCCATCCTTCCAAGTGTCTGAATATGCAAACTGCTCTATCACTGAGGGTTTTTGTTCGATGTCTACAGAAGGTAAATGTATCTTTGTTCTGTAATCTGCCTTGCTGTCAAACGGCGGATCGATATAAATCAGGTCTATCTTTCCTCGCATAGAGGGCAATCCTGTTTCTGGATCACCAGCAAGGAGGGCCTGCATTGCAAGTAAATTATCGCCGTAAATGAGTCGGTTGAGAAACTCATTGTTTTCTTGAGTCTTAACAGCCTGACCCGTGAACTTAGTTAGCCCTCCAATTGCTTTTGTCGGAAGCACTAATTCATTTGTCTGTAATGTTATTCTTTGGGATTTCGACAGGCCATCAAGTATCTTCTGAGCCTCTCGTTTCCCTTTCTCAACTATTTTCGGTAACTCTTCTATCAACGATCTTTTTTGGCCATTTTTGCTTTTTTCGGTTACCTCAGCTTTCTCACCCAATGAATCGACCATAATAAACACCATAATTCTCTGCTTAATCTTCTACTAAATCCTTTTTCTAAGCTCTCCCAATACAATAGACTCATCCGATAATAATATTTGGGACTCCATTGTATAATATCTGCCTATCTTCTTCTTGATGAGCGTGATGAGACCAAGATTCTGCAGGTAGTTCACGCTCTGGAAGAATGTTGACTTGCTCACGCCCCTGAGGAGCATGTTGCCTGACGCTGAAACTTCGGAATATGCCCTGTTCGTATCCTGGTTCTTGATCAACGCTGCCAGTATCAACAGATCACGATCTCCAAGGTTCTTCAGTGTTTCGCCCTCCACTTCCACATAGGCCTGCTTCAGTGCGGCTCTCACGGATTCATCATCCCATTCATTCAGCCTGCCGATAATCTCCAATGCCTTGATCCCTATTCTTGCATCGCTCCTGTAATCCCTCACAAGCATGGCGGACAATAAACCCAGAGACTCCTCGTCGTATTTGTTAAGGCCCTCATCAGCCCTCATTTTCAGTATCTCCCTGATCTCGTCTGAGCTATATTCATGGAATACGATATGATCCGGCTGCAATGAGCTCTTGACGCTTTCATCGTTCATGTCCTTATACCAGTATACCTTCTGCGTTAAGAGGATAAGGTTGGCCCTGGTGTGTCTGGTCAGGTGATACAATATGTCATAGTCCTGGAGAAAATCGACTTCGTCAAGGATAACGATAGATTTCCCGGAAAGCATGGAGTCAAACCTGCTCTTCACCTCATCTATATCGTGGCCCCTGCTGTCAATTCTCGTCAGTTTGCGGTAAATCTTTATTGATGTTGGGTTTTCTCTTGCGTTTACGTAGAAAAACGGTATGGATTTGCTCTCCTTGAACGCCGATGCTATTGTCAGTGCACTCAGAGTTTTCCCTGAGCCCTTGGAACCATAGATGATTATGTGCCTTGGAAGGTTAAGGTTCACATAATCAGCAAGGTCGTTTGTCACTTTGTTCAATTCGCTTCTTATGAGTATTCTTGGCGGCTTGAAGTCCATATCGAAGATTATTGCACTTTTTATGTTGCTTGTCTCTTTAGCCCTCTCCTTCACCTTCTCCTCCACAAATAATATGGGATCTTTCATGGACAATGAATCACCCTTGTGACTGTTTGATTGGACACGCAAAATTCTTAAGACTTTCGAACGAGCCGAATATCGCAGTGTTGTAAAATGGTAATTTCACATCTTGGAGAGAGAGTGTGAGAAAACGAGTGAGGTTTACGGAGAAGATAATGCTGTTCAAAAAATAACAAAAATTCCATTTTTCTGGTATGTTATGTTCATTGTATCAGTTATATAATATATATAAGAAGAACGCTGACGCGTTCGGCGACTCTCTCTTTCAATGGTTTTCTCTCAGAATCCTCAGTATCGGAGTGATGGAGCATTCAAGGAACTTTGCTATGGCTCTTGCGGATAATCCCTTTTGCTTCAACTCCAGAACCTTCCTCTTGTCTATGAAGTTACCATTCCTGGTCTTCAACGCAGGTCTGCCGAATTTCACCCCCTTGCTCTGTGCCTGTTCCCTGCCTGCTTTGGTTCTTGTGTTGATCATGTTCCTCTCAAATTCCGCAAATGCGCCAAGAATTTGCAGTAACAGCCTTCCATTCGGTGTTGTTGTATCTATGCTAGGGTCATTGACGCTGACGAATCCTACGCCATTCTGGTCAAGGTATTCAAGCGTTCTTAACAGGTCGGATAAGGATCGGGCAAACCTGTCGATCTTGGAAACAATAACAATCTGGGGCCTCCTGTCAAGCGATTTGAGCATCCTCTCGAATTCTGGTCTCAGCGTATTCTTCCCAGACTTCGCCTTGTCTTCAAATATCTCCAATTCGTAGCCTTTCTGGGCTGTATACTGCCTGATTGCCTCCTTCTGCCTCTCGTTTGAGCCCTGCCTGACCTCTTCTATGGTGCTTGCCCTGACATAGGCGAAAGCGAGTGTCATTTAAATCATAGAATTTAGGCACGCATATGTTATTAAAGTCCAGTGTTTAGTGGCGTTACTAAAATTACAAGTTTAGTGACAGCAAGGTCAGGAGAATGTGTGTTGGCTTTTAGAAGCTTCGATGGACCTGGATGTTATCTCAAGATTGCATGAATTGTGCTGACTACACCAGTCCTGACATTTTTTAGCATCTGACTCATCCTTGTAATGAAGTTTACAAATTTCACATTGGTAGGTGTTCTCATCCATCTTAACCATTCGATCACTTCTTCAAATCAAGGTTATCTTTCTGCATTAGGTTATCGGTTAACCATTATTTCGTTAACCGTTTTCCGATTTAAGTCTCGCACTCGCCATAAACATAGGCCTAAACGTGGTTAGCAACTGTAGTTTACATATATCTTCACGTCAAGTGGACCAGAATAACTATAATTGGGTGCAGTTATGCTGACGTTTAAGTCCGTTCGGAGTCCAGGTTGAAATGTTACAGGCAAATTATAAACTCTGTATTGGAAACCAGGCGTCGTGGCGTAGACATTGATGATACTCATAGCGCAAGTAAGATTTGATGTGAATGGATATGTGCCGTTTACTGTTGACCCTGCCTGTATGTCATAGCTACCATGTGAAGAATAGGTCCAGTTTGAGCCGGTATAGGGGTCATAACCATGGTATTCGATATTAGTGATATGGACGGTAGGCGATGAGTAACCATGAGAAAGAAAGAAACTTACTGCGAAAAAACCAACTAAGAAGGCAATTATTCCGACTATTCTGGGAGATTTAGAAGATTTCCTGATGGTGGTACCCGTCTGCTGTTCTTTTGGAATTTCTGTTTCTTGACCTTTAGCTTTATTTGCATCCTTGGTTGTTTTGGTGTTTGACATAATCCTTCACCACTCGGTCTTGCAGGTTTGAGTTTTCGGTTAACCGTTACTTGTTCAACCGTTTCCTGATTTCCGTTTCAACGTTTTCCAATTCCCTTCCCTTCTCCTGCGCTATCTTCTCCAGATCGCTTCTCCACTTCTCTATCAGTTCATCAGGTCCGTAATACTTGGAATACAGTCTGTAAGTGTCGTATTGCCTGTTGGTGACCTTGAATCCGACGGTTTTCGTATACCGATGGTCTGTTTGCTCAGCATTTCTCTCTAAGACCTTGGCTGGCTCCTGAGATATAAGGTCATCCAAACCTCTTCGTTTCTTTTCGCTCATCGTTTCACCCTTAATCTGTTTTCAACCTCTTTTGCAAGCTCAACGTAGGACTTTGAGGCAGAAGCATCCTTCCTGTAAATTACCACTGGCTCTCCGGTCATTGTTGAATCGGTCACGGTAACATTTCTCGGTATTATGGTCCTGAACAGGTGCTTCGAGTAATGCTTCCTGACATCCTCAAGCACCTCATTCGATGATTTTGTTCTTGAATTGAACATGGTTACGACCATTCCCAGTATTTTCAGCGTTCGACCGAGTCTCGTGTTCACGAGATCCACAACGCTGAGGAGCTGTGTGAGACCTTCAAGCGCAAAGAACTCCGCCTGCACTGGTATCAGAACGTAATCAGAAGCTACCAGTGCGTTTATGGTGAATACGCCAAGGCTCGGTGGTGTGTCGATAATGATAAAGTCGTATCGCCCTGACAGCTTGCTGAGTTCGTTGGCAAGTATATATTCCCTGCCCATCCTGCCCGATAATTGCACTTCTGCACCTGCCAGGTCTATTATGCTCGGAACAATGTCAATGCTGTCTTTCCTGAGTATGGCTTTCTCAAGGTCCCCATCAAGCATCACATCGTACATCGTCCGGTTCAGTTCACCTTTATTCACGCCAAAGGAGGTTGTAAGATTGCCCTGCGGGTCGATGTCAATAAGCAGCACCTTGTGTTTTCTTGCCAGTACTGAGCCAAGGTTTACTGCGGTTGTGGTTTTTCCGCATCCTCCTTTCTGGTTGGCAATAGAGATGATCATCGATTAAGCTTGGAAGCAAAGAGTTATAAGTTTATGGTTAACCTGCTTGGATTAACGGTTAGCGGTTAACTGACTGTTAGAGGAAGAGTTTTAGCATTTATTGGTAAAATTTTATTGTGAGAAAATGGCGAATGATATTCCTTCGGAGATACAGGCACTGGTGCTGGGTGCTATTTTCATTTTTATTGGCTATTCATTCTTGACTATCTACGCGCCGGCAGGGACAGGATCCACTTTCGCCCATAATATCGGATGGGCGTTCATGTTGGGCGGAGTGATTAGTCTTGCGGGGGGAATCTGGGCAATTATAGAACGTTTTAGATGAGGTAATCTTTACATGGTAGCTTCTTCGCGCACGAGATCAGGATCACGTGTTGATGCAAAAGACCCAACGGACTATTTCTTTTTCCTGGTATCATTTTTGGTAGTTATTATATTTGCAATAGCTCCCCTGTATCTCACTGTTTTTGCTAAACTAAATCCAACCGATAGCATTTCTTTGGTAAGCTTTGAGAACCAATTGGATTCCTTTGCTAAAGTGATAGTTCCACTTGTAATATTCGGTGCATTTCTTGGATACCTTGGAACAGAGATTGAGTTGTCAAAAACACAGACGATACGCTTATTTGGTCAGAATATAAGAATGAAGCAGAAATTGACTTTGCACCTATCGACTGTTGTATTATTTGTGGCCTTCCTGGTAGAGCTATATTTTGTGTGGGTGTATGTTTATTTATGAGTGAACGTTTTTCTCAGTCTCTGTTAGCATCTCTCTCAATGAGTCCATTGTCATTACCAGAACTCTCTCTCCAAGCCCCTGATACTTGTCGATAAGCTCACTGTTGGGAACTACTATTATAACCCTGAGATTCGTGCCTGCTATTCTTTCCTTCAGATCTTCCATGCTGTGCTTCAAGCCCGTCTCGATCTCCACCATGAAGAAATCGGTCTCTATATCAAATGCTCCTCTTTCTCCTGTTGTCGATATCCTGTTTACGGATACACCAAGCTCATTCAGGATATCAACTGCCTGGCTCTGCATTCCTGTGTGAAGATTCGTTAGGTTGGGACTCTTTGAATAATACATCACGATTGGCTTTCCTTCCCTGAGATACTTTACCCTTCCCACTTCATTGTTGTTCTTCAGCTCTTCAAGAATGGCCTTTATTCCGAGCTTTGCCTGATCTTTGCTGATTGCATATTTCGCCGATATCTCCTTTCCCATTTCGGTTGCATAGGACATTCTTTCGCTGAGAATCTGCATAATCTCCTCCTTGTAGTCTATGTCCTTCCCTCTCCCTCCGGCTCCCTCTTCCATCCTTTCGTCCTTGACTGCTGCAAGAATCTTCTGGGTTTCTCTGTATTCAGTGCCGTCGGAAATGTATGTCAGCACCGGAGTGAATGACTGGCTCTCAGGAAATTCTATGTCGGTGAACTGTCTGGGCTGAAGCATCGAAACTGAAAATCTTACAAGCGGGTTGTATGACAGTATCTGCAAGTCCGCATCGCCGAGCTTAAAAGTGAACTTTGTGCCGAAGTTTGCCCTCATCTCCGGCAGTATGTCGATGAGATTCTGTGTGATAATCCAGAGCATTCCCTTGTCTCTTATCTCTCTCACCATCACGTCTAGGATGGTGTGATATGACTTGGTAAGCCTGTGGGCCTCGTCTATGCAGATCAGCACATCAGTTCGTGTGTGTGCTTCCATCTCCCTGTAAATCTGCCTGAGCATCAGCTCTGCATAGAAGTTCTGCGATTGTTTCGTAGGCAATGTTGAGAAGTCGAAGACTGTGCTCTCATTCGCAAGTTCGACATTCCCCATGTCCTCTATGACCAAGGATTTGACGTTCTGCTCTATTGCGTTGAGCGTTTCGATCTGGTTCTTGGATGCGGATTTCCTCTTCTCGCTGATTGCTTTCATGAAGCTTTTCCAGTCTGAGCTCTGCGACGCTATCTCCTGCAAAAAGGCAGGAGTCTGCTGCAGCTGGATTCCTGAGCTTACTTTTTCGCCGAAGAACGCTGTCATGTAGGCTTCTGAAAAGGCGTTTATGTCCCTGAACGGATTTGGCAAACACTCTTTTGCATCAATGACCGGTATTCCGAGGTGCACTTCATGGTCGTTGGGCTTGAATGAGAATATGATCCTCTGCCTGTCCTCGAATTTAGAGAGCAGGTGCATGGTGAGGTAGCTCTTTCCCTGTCCGGAAACGCCTGTAATTGATACATTCCTGTTTCCCTTGTGCTCAATGTAATCCCTGAGATTTGCAGCTCTCGCTGAGCATTCATCTCGCATGAACTTGCCTCTTTCCATATCTGGAATAATGGTGTATGCTATGGTTGTGTGGCCGGCAAAGCGCTTCAGTCTCCTTGACAGGTCGTAGAACATTCTTTCCTGGTTCCTGAGCGGCAGCTCAATGATGGGCTTGGAAAGAACCCTTCTTGCATTTATAAGCTCGGAGAAGCCATATTCTCTCATAACCCTATTCTGGTCTTCCAGATATTTATTCATATCCAGCTACCTTTTTATTATGTATCGCCTGTGCGGATTGAGCGTTATTGTGTAGTGTTCCACCTTTACGGTGCGCGTTTCTATCAAGTATAGGAGGGCAATGATCCCTATGATCACTGCAAGAATGACGATGTAGACGAAAAGAATGAGAGCACAGTACAGTAGGACAAGGGCTCCTATGAAGGCCAGGATGAGGCCTGCTATTCCTATAGTCTCGTAAAACAGGTTTCCCGAAATTGTCATCGCAAACAGCAAGGACCAGAGACCCTGCCATACCATGCCTGTTACGAATACTATGACAGCGGTGATCACGAATCCAAAGGTTATTGCATCTTCGTCCATGATTACCTCTGCGCCCTGAATCTCCTGTTCGGGGTCAGCGTCGCGGATATTGAGGCCTCCTCACGCTTGAATATCAAACCTCTTCTTGTGATTACGAGGTCCATCCTCATGACAGGATTCGATTCGTATTCCACGTAGCTTATGTCAGGATTCCGCTCCATGAACTCCCTGATGGCTGCTATCTGTCTCCTGTCTTCGAGCTCATACTGGTTAACCGTGTTCTCGATTATGGTCTCCTGGAGTCTTTCAAGAGTGCCTTTCTTCTGCGGATTGGCCATCTCATATCTTACCATTTCAGGCGAGGAGCCTTCAAAATATTCAGGCTCACTGCCGTTCACAACCACTCTTCTTACTTTATTCATTTTCATTCCCTCCATGGAAGAAAGCAAGCCACGTTTGCGCCTTCGCCAGGAACTCTTCTTTGGCAAGGATGTCCGGCTCTGAAAGCAGTATCCTGGTCAGCGGATGATCCGGGAATTTCTTTGCGAAGTTTGCCTTCAGCTTTGCAACACGGACTCTTCTGGCATCTTCCATATACGTGTATTGAGAAGAGTGGCTTTATCCTCAAAAGATAGGATTAAATACTAAGGAACGGCATCTTTTCTTCTCTTCCCGTAGGTAAAAGGAAAGGCTTTCCAGTCCTTGTATTCGCTGGCATCAAGCTTTTTTCTGAAGAAACCGTAGTAGGTTCCACAGTTCAGGCAGTAGTATTCAGAGGTTTCCATGAAATTTCTTGCAAAAAACAAGAACTCTGCCTTGTTCATATCCTTAAGGATGTTCTTGAACCTGCATCTCCCACAAAAAAACACAGTTTTCAGTCTTCTGCTTTCATCAGTGCCATAGTAAAGGTTGGCTACCTTAACCCACATTGAGAATAGGTCGGATATCTTCTCCTTTGTAAGGGGGTCGTCATGCAGAATGAACTCCCTGTTGACAAAATACACTTTTTTGTTCTTATGGATGTCATACTCAACATTGAGCATTTTCCACTTCTTCGCGAGACCATTGATGTGGTTCCAGTAAAACTTTCTGTCCTTTCCAAATTCTTCCTGAAGTTTATCAATCAGCTTGGCTTGTATTGGCGTAATTCCAAGAAGGTTGAAAATATTGAGGATTCCAATCACCCTGGCATCCCAGATGTCGGGTAGAGTGTAGTAGAATATGCTCTGGAATCCTTCTACAAAATAGTTAGCCCATATCTCGTTCCTTGGAAGTTCCTTTGGTATCTTTATTTCGTCATTCATCAGAATGGCAGCCTCATTATAGCCTTTCCAGTCAGCAATACAGCCTCAAAGTCGTATCCCTCGCTGATATACTGCTCTATCTCATCTACGGGTATGACTTTCTGCTTCGCTCCGTTCTCCGTCATTTTCCCTCCTACCTTATCTCGTAATAACTGCTGAAAGTTCTCATTGCTTACGCTTGTAAGGTCTATCTTATCTATCTCTTCCTGCTTATAGCCCACGGCAGAAAGAAGCTGCTGCAAATACAGCCTTGCATTCTCCTCGGATACATCGCTTATCCTCGTTTCAAGGAATTTAAGGCATTTTCATTATAGTTTTCACGCTGAGAAATGTACAAAGATTCGATTGTGGTCAGTCAAACCAAAATCAAGTCGATTTCTTTTCATCTTCAATGTTAATGCCACTTGATGAAATGGACAGTGCGACAAAATGAGTGCTGTTGCCTATTACATAAGCAAGGTCAAAGAGATACAGGTAATTTGAAACGCTCTTAAATAAGAACGATAATACATTGATTATGAGGGTAACTATCGATATGATGATAACCAGAATGATGTGATATACATATCTGTTCAGCATCTCGCTTTACTACCTCCTATAGATTTTCTTGTACACAAAATATGCAGTGATGAGAATTATCATCGTGGGTATCACTGCATAGTAAGCAAATTCATTTATTGGAAAATAGTAGTAAGCAACTTGGTCATAAATGAAAACGGCTATAACGAAAGTGAGTATGATGTATCGAGGTAAGTTTGATTGCATCCAGTTCGCCCTACTGTTTTTTCCCAGATTTTCCAAATATTTCACTTGTTCTCTTTTGGAGTTTACCACTTTTTGCTCCTAGGATAAGGCCTATAGCGAGAACTACCAATGAAATCAGGAATGCCAGTCCTCCGTAGAGAAATGTATAAGCAAGAACAGTTCCGTTGGAGTGAAAGACTGCCCCGATTGCCAAAACTACAAGGGATACAATAAAAAGTACCGTTCCTACGGTAATTGTTCTATTTATAGCATGAAATTTTACCATCGCATCATCTCATTTATAATCATTCTTGAATTTCTTAATGAAGTCAAGCATTTGTTCCTCCTTTGATCCATGCTTTCCAATATAGTTGTAAAAGCCTTCCTCGTCTAATTCTCCGGCGATATACTTATTCGCAGCTTCGTTAAGTTTTCTTGTATGTTTTGTCGTTCCGTAAGGCTTCCTGATGAACAGATTACTGTATTCTACGGTCTTTCCGTCAGGGGATTTTACCGCACCTGGCAGATCAGAGAGAATATCGTGATCAGTTTTCCACATTCTGGTACCCTGAATCCTATTTTGTCTCACCACTCTTGTGAAGCCCCCTGAGCCGAGTATTCCAATAACCGGATTTACCCCATAATCTCGAGCCCTGAAAGCACCATATAAAAGAAGTGAAAGACCTATCCCAAAAGGTACAAAGAATCCAAGAAAAGAACCAAGATAACTGTATATTAGTATCTTTGGATACTTTAGAGAGACCACGAGATCGACGATCATTATTGCGATACCAATACTCACGTATGCCAGCCTATATCTCATCGAGATTTCACCTTAAATTATATGAAAGAATAGTTATTTAAGTTCTTATAGAGAACATCCAATTGCTTTCTCACATATATAGTCTGCACCAAGTTCACACGCTACGTGAACGCCAATATCTATTACTGTTTGAAGGACAACATCGCAGATCGATGCCACGACTCCAAAACAGACAACATAAACAATAGGGTCTTCTATGAATTCCAGACATACAATACCCGATGCCTCTTCGCAAGCCAAGTCCTCAGAAACACCATCTGCGAGAAGTGTACAGAGCACCGTTCCAAGAGCATGGCAGATAAGACACTCAATGGCATTTGGGTCTGATTTTACATTCGAGAGAGCGACATCTTTGTTAGTAGTTGTAACCCTGTCATTTGAGTTCAGTCCGCTTCCCTCAACATGGACAATTTTCTTCCCATTGATTGTGTCAATGTACTTTGTCTTGAATTTATTGGTTATTGTTTTCCCGCTATGCTGTATTACGTATGTAATCGAGGCATTTGATGAAGTTTCTCCCTCGATAATATACTTCCAGTTAAGGATTGCTCCAGGGCCCTCTTTAAATTGCACGACCGTAACTCCCTCGGTTACGTTTGTTGCTCCTACCTTGTAGGTCTCAGTATGTGGCACGCTTATTTTGGTAATTTTCCTGCCTTTTGCATCAAAACAATTACTGCAGCTCATAATTTATGAATAAAATCATCTTATAAAAATGTTTTCATATTATATATTGCGGCATAAGAGCATAGAAATAATCGCATGTTTCTGCTTTTGTCACTTTAGCTAAAGGAGTTATGTTTATTACTTTCATGCATAATGCGAACGAGAGCCTATAACTCTATGTACCTTCATTTATCGAAACCTATATAGTCGGACTAAAACGGCATTTTCATTATAGCCTTTCCGTTGGGCAGAACTGCCTGAAACTCGTATCCTTCGCCGAGGAGCTTCTCGATCTCATTCATGGAAACGAGCCTCTGCTTCGAGCCGTTGCTTGCCATTGCACCTGCTACTTTGTCCCTCAGCAGCTTCTGGAAATCCTCTGTGCTTGTCTCTGCAAGATTCATCTTGTCTATCTCGTCCTGCCTGTATCCCACGGCAGAAAGAAGCTGCTGCTGCAAATACAGCCTTGCATTCTCCTCGGATACATCGCTTATCCTCGTTTCAAGGAACTTGGTGCATTTGTTGTAGGACTCCCTCATTTCATCGATGATATCCGGCGGCAATCGCTTGTTTGTTGAATAGCGAGCCTCAATGTCGCCCTTGTGGCCCATTATGAACTGCCTCCAGGGATGCGAGATCAAGCCTTTCGATTCTGCAATGTCCAGAGCTGTTGAGAAATAAGCTCTCAATACATAAGGACGCATCTTCAACCCTGCCTGCTCTATAGCTTCCCTTATGTCCCTCGTTACAAGCGTTGTCCTCAAGAATGCATTCTTCTTGACGCCTCTGACATCGAACTGCAATAATGGAGATTCATAGGTGAGCTCTTCTCCTTGTTTCCTCCGCTCATCAAGGTATTCCCTGATGTATGTCGTGCCTTCCTCTCCAATGAAGCTGAAATAATGGTGTCTTGCTTTGCTCAGCTTGCTCTTAACCATAACTGTAGCAGGAATCTTGTCAAACTGGATTTCATCTGACAGCTTCAGTTCCTTGAGGTCGCCAAGCCTGAGGCCGTCGGTGCCTTCGTAATCTCCCAAAGACTCTGGTCTTAAGCCTGAAAATGCCATGATCGCTATGGCTACTCTGCCTCTTGAAGTAGCTTTCCTTAGAATTCGAGCCAGCTCCTCTTTGCTCGGAACCCTCTCGTTAACGATTGTTGGTGTTTCGTTTTCCCCTGCTATGTTAACGGTTAACTGCAAACGGATATCGTTAAACTTCAGCCATGACAGAATAACCTTCTTGAACCTTGCAATGTATGATCCTGCCTTGCCCTCCTTCTCAAGTTTCCTGACAAAGTCTGTGAATTCGTACCTGAAATCCTTCTCGTTGGCTCTGGCTTTATTCAGGATTCCATGTGGTGTTGTTCCAGTAAGCTCGCAATAGTGGCCAAGATTCCTCAATGCTACCGTTGCCGTTAAAACTGATTTCGCCTTAAGGTTCTCAAACCATCTTCGTACATCCTCGTCCAGAAGCAGTTCACGATACTTCGGTTGCATGGTCATGAGAACATATCGACTGGTGGCATAATAAGTATTCGATTAATAGATTAAATGGACCGGTCGGGATTTGAACCCGAGGCCTCCTGCTTGCGAAGCAGGCGATCTACCGCTGATCTACCGGCCCTCGCCACTTATGACAGATCTTAAGATATTTGTTTCCTAAGTTCTCCCTTAAGATACAATAATCATATTAATATTGAGGCACAATTAACCACTGTGAACCAAAAATTCCTTGGAGGAAATATTGAGCCGAGGGAATATCAAATTAACATTTTTAATTCTGCAAAGGATTACAATACTCTTGTTGTACTGCCAACAGGACTGGGAAAAACTGTCATAGCGGCCATGGTTGCGGAATATATTTTATTCGAAAAAAATGAAAAAGTCCTTTTTCTAGCTCCTACAAGACCGCTTGTAATGCAGCATCTTGAGACCATGAAAAGACTTTTCAGCACATACAATATTGAAATCTCTGCATTTACGGGAGAAATCGATAATGAGGATCGGCTGCTCAGATGGTCAACCTCCAGAATTATAATATCAACACCGCAGGTAGCAGAAAATGATCTGAGGAATGGCCTCTTTGATATCTCGCATTTCGGGCTCATCGTGTTTGATGAAGCTCACAGGGCAACCGGAAACTATGCTTATTCGACAATTGCAAGGCATTTTCTTGAGACAAGGAAAAGACTTATTCTTGGCATCACCGCCAGTCCTGGAAGCGACAGAGAAAAGCTTGACGAGATCACCAGTACCCTTGGAATAGAGCGAGTGATCATAAAGAATGAGAACGACCCCGACGTGAAGAAATATATTGGCGGGATAAAAATAGAAATTGTAAAGCTTGAGTTACCGCAGTATATCAGAAATATTTCCCTGCCACTTAAGATGGTCCTCCACAATATTACGGATAAGTTGAGGGACACCGGGATCATGGCCGCAGGAAATTTTTCACGCAGCGAAATGGCCAGAAAAATCACAGACGTTATTCAGAAAGCCAGATCAGAGGACAGCAAGCTTTTCGGCGTGATCCCATACATGTCAGCTGCCATAAGAATTGACTATCTTCTGGAATACCTTGAAACCCAGGGCATAGAAATAGCCTGGGACTACGTTTCACAGATTCTTTCCAGTCAGGATAAAACACTGAAGAGAACGGCCTCAATATTACAGAAGATGCCTGAATTCAGAGAGTTTATGGAAGAACTCACCTCGTTGATGGAAAAGAAACCTGACAACCCAAAGATGATTGCTGTCCTCAGGCTCTGTGAAGATAAGATAAGAGAGAATCCGGATTCCAGGATCATAGTGTTTACGCATTTCAGAAAAACTTCAGATCTTCTGACGGATTTTCTTTCCACCAGGTCCCGGATAATCAGGCCGGTAAGATTCATTGGCCAGTCCAGCAGAGGCGAGGATACAGGGATGAGGCAGAAGGATCAGGATGCCATAATCCGGGATTTCAGAGAAAACACCTATAATGTTATGGTTGCTACAAGCGTGGCTGAAGAGGGCCTCGATATCCCCTCAACGGATCTGGTCGTATTTTTTGAGCCGGTTCCATCGGAAATCAGGAGTATCCAGCGCAGGGGAAGAACCGGAAGAACCCATGCAGGAGACGTTAAAATCCTCATGTACATTGACACAAGGGACAGTGCCTATTACTACTCAAGCCTAAGGAAGGAGGCCAGGATGAAAACAAATATCGAGAAAGTTTCCAGCTCATTTCAAGCTGAGCCGGCACCAAAGAGAAATCTCAACCTTGATGACTTTATCAATTAAACTCCTGGCCAATGTAAGCGAGCCTGGCCATCAGTGCATCAAGCTGTATGGTATCGCTGGAGCCCTCCACAATCCTGAACTCGGATTCTCCAAGAGCCATTATGATCTGAAGTTTCTGTCTTGGAGAAATGAGCTCCTTTCTCACCACTGAATGAATGCCCCTGACAATGTCAATTCCTGAAAGACCCTGCTCAATCATCATAGAATCCAGGGTCTCCCTCGCATCATCAAAGAGGCCACTCAGGGCCTTGGAGAGCAAAGACTTATACTGCTTAGGATTTGCCATACCTGAAATTTCATAGATTCTTGATGCGGTCATCTCTCCCGACGACCTGATGGTTTGCAGGATATTCAGTGCTTTTCGCATGTCACCTTCGGATATCTCAGTTATTGCAGCCATGGCATCATCGTCAATGGTGAAATTTTCCTGCTTTGCGATGGCCTCAATTCTCTTTTTCATGTCCTCCGGTCTTATTGGTTTGAAGCGCATAACCACTGTTCTTGACTGTATGGGTGGTATTATCTGAGAGGAATAGTTGCACGAGAAGATAAAACGCGTCGCAGACGAATACAGTTCCATTGTTCTCCTCAATGCCGCCTGTGCTTCTGGGGTCAGCTGATCCGCTTCATCCAGAAATATTATCTTGAATCCAAGGCCGTTTGATGGCATGATCCTGGCAAAATCCTTAACGTTTTCCCTTATAACGTCAATCCCCCTCTCATTTGACGCATTCAGCTCAAGGAAATTATCTCTCCAGTCCTCTCCAAAGAGTTCAATGGCCACTGAAAGTGCAGTGCTTGTTTTTCCAACACCAGCAGGGCCGGCAAATATGAGATGAGGGAGTTCCCTGTGCCTGACAAATGACTGCAGCTTACGGATGTTTTCGTCCTGTCCCACAATTTCCGACAGCTTCTTTGGCCTGTATTTTTCTGTCCATATGTCTATCATTTCTCTTCCTCGTATTCTGTATTGTATCTATACCTTAGTCCGAAGTTGCAGTAAGACCATGTTACACATTATCCTGGGCCCTGCAGGGGGGTTCCTTAAATATTGCACGATCATGGTGTCCGGAAATATTCATTGTGAAGATCACATATTGACCTTCTTTTGCCTTTCACTTTTGCCTGTGACCTGAACAATACTTCATTTTATGTGGAACATGCTTCAATCGGGTTGACTTGCCAACACCACATTATTTTCTGTCTAATAATAAGCTTTTCACTTCAATGCTTAACAGAGATCAGCACCCTGCATCCTGCCCCATTAATGCCGGATTTTGCAACAATAATACCGATTTATGTTGCCGCAATAATAATTTAAGAGCAGGCATGATACATAACAGAGATGACAGGTATTGTTGTATTTGCCTCAGGAAAGGGCACAACACTTCAGGCCATAATAAATGCAGTCACGGAACATCGGAT
>JAVYSG010000006.1:0-19354 GCA_038729325.1 Thermoplasmataceae archaeon
GCGGGAAGGTGCGGAATCGTACTTATAATTGCGCCAGCGGGATTGATGCCAAGAAATGCTCCAAATATGGCCTCTGTCGGTGGCATGCTGGACAGATATGGAATCAGGGATGACGCGCCAACTGAGTCAAGGGCTGATGATATGTGTGCAGGGAGACTTGTGGCCAATCCGGAAATAAGTATGCTGAAAAATACACCCATGCTGGCAACATAACCAGTGTTCCTCATATTATTGAGCATTCCAGAAGCAGAACCTCTGTCAGAGGCTGGAACTGACGACATGACGGCAGATATGTTCGGAGAATTAAATAGCCCATAGCCTGCTCCGAACAATGTTATGAGCACACCCATCATGATGTACGAGAAATCGTAGGGCAGGAAGGTAAGCCCCAGGAGGGAAAAAGCAGAGATAAGAAGACCGATAACTGTTAACCAGCGCTGTCCATGCCTGTCTGAAATCTTC
This sequence comes from Thermoplasmataceae archaeon, assembly GCA_038729325.1. GTDB lineage: Archaea > Thermoplasmatota > Thermoplasmata > Thermoplasmatales > Thermoplasmataceae > UBA509. The sequence goes on from JAVYSG010000006.1 coordinate 463, forward strand.
CCGGCAAGGATGCCAAACAAGCCCATGCTTACTGTCATGGGAAGCATGTAAATGCCTGCCCATAGGGGCGTTATTGAGAAAGGGACACCATGCATTGGAAGCCACACTCCCTGGAAAAGGATGGTCAGCATGTAAAGGAGCCCCATCATTCCCATTGCAGAGATAAATCCTGTAAAGCTTCCAACGGAAAAGCTCCTGGATCTGAAGAGTCTGAGATTGAACATCGGATAAGTGGTTCTCATCTCCCATACAACAAATGCAGCCAGTACAAGGATTCCTGTTCCGAGTGCAGATATCACAAAGGGATTCTCCCATCCCATGGGGCTGTGGTCATATGGGGTTATGCCATAGGTTACTCCAAGAAGGAAAATAACCAGTCCTGACCCAAACATGATGTTGCCGGCAATGTCAATTCTCTGTTTTCTTCTTATGGAGGTCTCCTTCAGCTTCAGGTAGGACCATACCGTCCCAAAAAGGCCTAGCGGGATACTGAGTAGGAAAACATCCCTCCAGTATACCACGGAAAGAATCCCTCCAAGAACAATTCCTATGCTCACCCCGGAAACAGATGCAACGCTGTTGATTGAAATTGCGAAACCCCTTTCGTTGGTGTTGAAATTGTCAGTAATTATAGCAAAACTGTTGGCCATTATGAATGATCCTCCAACAGCCTGAATTATCCTGAATATGATTATCTCGAGGGCACCTGTATCCTCGCGGCCCGGAGTCAGGTAGAGGAGAATAGATCCAAGAGTGAATACTAGGAAACCCAGATTGAAAAGTCTGACCCGTCCAAACATATCTGAAAGTTTGCCCATGGTTACAAGAAGCACTGATATCACAATCATGTAGCTCATTATTACCCAGAGCAGATATGAAAAAGAGCCCGGTGAGAGTGGATTCAGACCAATGCCGTTGAAAATAGGGGGAAGGGCGACAATAATCACGCTTGTGTTTATTGTGGCGACCAGTTGCCCCAGTGTAGTGTTTGAAAGGGCAATCCATTTCTGATCCACCATACCTGGAAATTATAGCACGTAAATTTAATCTTTCCAGGTGCAGAGGGTGTTGAATTCAAACATGCAGCAATATCATTGCCCATTCTCCACTTCCGATGCATCTGGTCAGATAAAATCGCGGTTATGTTTGCAACTATTTTTTCATATGGGGGTGGGGAGTGGCGAACTTAGTTCGTGTTGATTCCCACATAATTAGCAAGAGCTGAAAAAGAGGAATTATAGGCCTTTCAATCAATGAGATCTTTAACAGATATCACTTCCAGTTAGTCAGGATATTACCCCGGCTTTACATTTTATTACTATGGGAAACATCGTAAAAACGGCTGCTGCTACGACAGCTGAGATTATAAGCGGGGCCATATCCGTAAGGGAAATAATTGAAAATTCAGTCTAAAGATAAATTATGAAGAATATTATGAATCCCATTATTGATAGCTGGTATCTCATTCGAATCTGTAGAATACATGTGTAATTAAATCAATTCAGAAATGTCTCTTATTTCAGATCAAAATCTCTAACTCCAGACTTAACGCTATATAAATTATTGATAAATTTATGCCTTTACATCTCTGCTTAAATTCTGAATGCTCGGAATAAAATTTTGTTAAAAATTAAACCTTAATATATTAGTGATCGTCCTTATTTTGAACCCGGTTCTATTAAATAAGGTGACGTTGATGGAGGATATAAAAACCATAGACAAAGGTCTGGAAAATGCCGAAATAGAATGGACCAAGCTTACGACCATTGATGGAGATAAAGGTATTCTGATGTATGGAGGTTACTCCATTGATGATATAATAGCGCATAAGGCATCGGTGGAAGAGATCCAGTATCTTTTCCTGTATGGTGAACTTCCCACACAGAAACAGCTTCAAACCTTCAGGCATGATGTGGAAGCAGGCTATAAGATACCGGATTATGTGATTGACATAATAAGGAAACTGCCAAGAGAATCAGACGCCGTTGCGATGCAGATGGCTGCATTTGCGTCCATGGCCGCAGCAGAAGTAAACTTCAGGTGGAACAAGGATACTGATAAAGTCGTAGCAGCAAATGCCATCGGAAGGATGTCTGCAGTTACAGCCAATGTCTACCGCCATATAATGGGGTTACCGCCTGCAAATCCAAAGCCCTCCGGCAGTTTTGTTGAGAGTTTTCTGAAGGCCACATTTGGAAAGGATCTCTCCAGGGAAGAGATAGATGCAATGAATTCAGCGCTAATCCTGTATACAGATCATGAAGTCCCGGCATCAACAACCGCAGGTCTGGTTGCAGTTTCCACACTATCCGATATGTATTCAGGAGTGACAGCTGCACTTGCAGCACTGAAGGGCCCACTTCATGGTGGCGCAGCAGAAGCTTCAATTGCGCAGTTCAGGGAGATAGGCGATGAGAAGAATGTTAAGGACTGGTTCAACAACAACATATCCACAGGGAACAAGAGGCTGATGGGATTTGGTCACAGGGTGTATAAGACATATGATCCAAGGGCCAAGATATTCAAGAAATACGCAGAAACATTGGTGAAAAACAGCAAGGAAGCAGAGAAACTTTTCAAGGTCGCCACCGCTCTGGAGGAACTGGGCATAGAAAAGTACGGAGCCAAGAAGATATTCCCGAATACAGACTACTTCTCGGGCATTGTGTATCTGTCAATGGGATTCCCGCTGCAGAACAATATATACACCGCACTTTTTGCACTTTCCAGAATAACTGGCTGGGCTGCACATTTCATAGAATACGACGAGGAGGAGGAAAGGCTCATCAGGCCAAGGGCAGTGTATGTGGGAAAAGGACTCAGGAATTTTATCCCCATAAATGCAAGATGAGCGGGCCGGATAAGCCCACAATTCCATTTTTTAAGAGAGTTTTAAACACTTGCGACCGACACAGGAACATTGCCTCAGCAAACGAACTGATGTTATGGACAGATTTAGGTCTATTTTAAATAGTAGATATCAATATGTAACTAAGTGTAGAATATACATTTACATAGGAGTTGATAATAATTGTCAGAAGGAAAGGAAAAAAGAATAATGCAGATTTTCAGGGGTAATGATACTGTTGACGGTGCCGGGGTCAGGCTGAGGAGAATGTTTGGCGGTCATAACACTGCCTATCTTACAGACCCCTTCCTGCTTCTTGATCATTTTGGCTCAAGTGATCCGGCAGAATACATTGCAGGTTTCCCCTGGCATCCCCACAGGGGTATAGAAACAGTAACGTTTTTGATGGAGGGCAAGGTCGAGCATCAGGACAGCGAGGGACACAGGGGAACAATATATCCGAATGATATACAGTGGATGACTGCAGGGAGTGGCATATTTCATCAGGAAATGCCCCGTGCAATAGACGATAAGGATCCCGCAGAAATTTTGAGGAGCACAGGAATGTCAACGGCGGTGGTTGGATTGCAACTCTGGATAAACCTGCCAAGAAAATACAAGATGACGACACCAGCTTACCGCGGAATCACAGGAAATAACACACCGGTAGTTGAGGATGACAGCGGAAACAGGATACGCATAGTTGCCGGAAAATATCTGAATAATGAGGGATACCTCAAGGGAAGACCTGAAATTGAGCCGGTATACCTCGAGGTGAAAATGCCCCCGGAATCCGAGTTCAGGTACATTGTGGAAAATGGGCATAACAGCATAATCAACACACTTGCCGGAGACATAACCATAAGGGGGGAAAACAGCACAATTCATCCGAGATCAGCTGTAGTATTCACTCAGGAAAATGACATAATCTCAGTTACCACCGGCGATCATCCGGCAAGATTCATACTTCTTGCTGGGAAACCACTCAGAGAGCCAATATACTGGTATGGCCCCATGGTAATGAACACTCGCGAGGAGATCAATGAAGCACTGCTGGATCTTCAGAATAACACATTCATCAGGGAAAAGAATCCGATTACAGAATAATTTCACAAGCAGAGATCCTGACCGGTCAGTGATTACAGCGCCAGAACTGAATCACTTACCAGCCTGACTGGCCGGTTTTGATCCCGATCCAGACAGAGATTTTTTCTTTTAACCATTATTTAAATTTATACTATTTAGATATTTCTGATGATATAATTTATATATTAGATACTTCATTGTCATGCTGGTCATCCATAGAGTTGACATTAGGAGGAAGAAATGGTTGAAAATAGCTTAAATCCATTTGGAAAGGCTCTTGCTGCAGATCCGGCACCGCTGGGACTTGCAGGTTTCGCTTTCACAACGTTCCTGCTGAGTTTCGTGAACGCCGGGTTCATAACGTCTTCTGCAGTTAATGTGGTTGTGCCGCTTGCAATTGCATATGGCGGTCTGGGCCAGCTAATTGCAGGTTCTTGGGAAATGAGGAGAGGAAATACCTTTGGTTTCACTGCTTTCACCAGCTACGGGGCTTTCTGGGAATTCTACGCTATTATGGTCATTCTTGCAGATATGCACATTATTTCAAGCCTTCCAGCTGCAGGTGTTGGATGGGCACTTGTCCTGTGGGGAATATTTACACTGTACATGTGGGGCGGTGCCATGATGGCGAATATGGCTCTTAATCTGACATTTCTGACGCTGTTCATCACGTTCTTTGCCCTTGGTGCTGGTACCATTTACAACAATGTTACCCTTATGCATGTTGGTGGTTACTTCGGCATTCTGGCTGCATTCTTTGCTGCATACACAAGCTTTGCTATAATCATAAATTCAATGAGGCCGGCTACAATCCCTCTGGGTCCAGCGGTGGGTAAAAAATCTTAAAGGAATTTTTAAATTATATATTTTTAAATCAAAACATTTTATTACGAAAGTATTAATATAACATTGTTGTTTTTCTGCCATGGCAAAAACGGAGTCTCAGAAAGATGTTCTGCCCACATCGGAAGTATTCAATCCGGGAATAGGAAGCTATCAGCAGGTTTATAGAGAATCTGTGGAAAACAGGGATGATTTCTGGAGCAAGCAGGCAGGAATTCTTGACTGGCACAAGAGATGGGATAAGGTACTGGACGATTCAAATCCTCCTTTTTTCAGATGGTTTGTAAACGGGAAGCTCAATGCATCCTACAACGCCCTGGACAGGCATGTTCTGCACGGTAAGAGGAACAAGGCAGCCTATATCTGGATCGCAGAAAATGGTGATGAGAAGATAGTAACATACGACGGTCTTTACAGAAGGGTTAATAATTTTGCCCGGGCTCTTCTGGACCTCGGTATAAAGAAGGGCGACAAGATAATTATCTATCTGCCCATGATTCTGGAAGCACCAGTTGCGATGCTAGCTGCCGCAAGAATTGGTGCAGTTTTCTCATTCGTGTTCGCAGGATTTGGTGCAGGAGCGCTTGCAGACAGAATCAACGATTCAAAGGCTAAAATGGTCATAACGGCTGATGGCGCATTCAGGGGAGGCAAGATTGTTGAACTGAAAAAAATTGTTGACGAGGCAGTTGAGATGACCTCCTCCGTCAGTACTGTAGTAGTTGTAAAGAGAACGGGGACTGACATACAGATGGACGAAGAAAGGGACGTGTGGTGGCACGATGTCACAAAGGATTCCTCAATATATATTGAGCCGGAATGGATGGATTCAAACGATCCCCTGTATATTCTATACACCTCTGGAACAACAGGAAAGCCGAAAGGGGCTGTCCATGGCAATGGTGGTTATTCTGTCTGGGTCGCCAGCACCCTCAGGTGGGCATTTGACCCAAAGGAGGACGACAGGTGGTGGTGTGCTGCAGATATCGGATGGGTCACGGGACACAGTTACATAGTATTTGCGCCACTTTTCCTCGGCCTTACATCCATAATGTTCGAAGGGGCTATCACATACCCGGCCCCTGACAGGATGTGGGAGATTATAGAAAGGTACCGTGTGAATCTGCTTTATACATCTCCTACAGCCATCAGGACACTGATGAGATTTGGGGAAAAATACCCTGCAATGCATGATCTCTCTTCACTGAGGGTACTTGGCACTGTAGGTGAGCCAATAAATCCTGCTGCATGGAAATGGTATTATGAACACATAGGCCATTCAAATTCGCCCATAATTGATACATACTGGCAGACTGAGACTGGAGGTTTCATGATAGCTCCGCCTCTGGGCCTGGGTCTCCCTCCTCTCAAGCCAGGTTCAGCTACGTTCCCAATGCCTGGAGTGGAACCAGTGATACTTGATGAGAAGGGAAACGAACTCCATGAAGAACAGAAAGGATATATTGCATATAAGAAACCTTGGCCCGGCATGTTCCTGACCCTGAACAACGACCCTGAGCGATACAAAAAAGTCTACTTTGAAAAATATCCGGGACTCTATTTCTGTGGTGATTATGCAATAAGAGATAAGGATGGTTACTACTGGCTCCTTGGAAGATCAGATGAGGTTCTGAATGTTGCAGGGCACAGACTTGGGACAATTGAGGTAGAGGATGCCCTCATAAGTTCCAAGGAGGTTGCGGAGAGCGCAGTATTCGGAAAACCGGACAGTGTTAAGGGGGAAGTCATAGTTGCATTCGTCGTGCTCAAGGAACAGTACCAGGAAGATGGTGAGATGGTACAGAAACTCAGGAAGCGCATAAGAGAGGATCTGGGACCAATATACGTACCTGAAGAAATTCACATTGTAAAATCGCTTCCCAAGACAAGGAGCGGAAAAATAATGCGGCGCGTGGTGAAGGCCGTGGCACTGAATCAGCTTCCAGGGGATATAAGCACCCTTGAGAATTCGGCATCTGTGGACGAGATAAAGGAAGCGATAAAGGTATTTGCAAGCGAAACAGGGAGCCAATAAACTCCATCATTTTTTTACCCATTTTTAAGATAATTTTTTTTACCAAAACTGATATGCCACACCAATGGTTATCTGATTTATGGAGAAGGAGAGATTCATAGTTATCGGGGGTGATGCAGCTGGCATGAGCGCTGCATCCAGGATAAGGAAAAGACAGCCTGAATCTGATGTTGTTGTATATGAGGCAGGCCGGTATGTGTCATACTCCGCCTGTGGAATGCCATTCCACATAGGAGGTGTGGTGAAAGATTTCAACAGCCTCATACATTATTCCGTGGAAAAATTCCGGAAAGAAAGAAACATAGAGGTGAAGCTGGAAAGCACTGTCACATCCATTGACAGAAAGAGCAGGGAGATAACTTTTACATCACATGATAAAACTGGGAAGGACCATTATGACCATCTTGTCATCGCTACCGGTGCCAGCGCCAGGATTCCAGAAAATCTCAGGACATTACCGCATGTGTATACGCTGAGAACACTTAACGATCTGCAGGGATTCGAATCTGCCCTGGACAAGGTGAAAGATGTGACAATTGTCGGAGCAGGATATATTGGGCTTGAACTTGCAGAATCCATGAGAAACAGGGACAAGAATGTCAGGATTGTGCAGCGTTCCAACAGAATCCTAAGGGGATTTGACACGCAGCTCTCAGGCACAATAATGGATGAGGTAATCGCAAATAAAGTACAGATTCTGATGAACACGGAAATCAAACAGGTTGTGCAATCTGAAGGCAATCTGAAGATCAGCCTAAGCAATGGCGAATCACTCACTACCCAGCTGATTCTGGTTGCAACAGGCGTAACCCCAAACAGCAATATTGCAAGAGACTCCGGACTGGAACTTGGTGTAGCAGGTGCCATCAAAGTGAATGAGTACATGGAAACCAGTGACCCTCTGATATTTGCAGCGGGAGATGTTGCATCATCCTATAACATGATAACTGGAAGGGAAGTATATATGCCACTGGCAACCGGATCGAACAAGTCGGGCAGGATTGCCGGGGAAAATGCAGCTGGGGGGAGATCTAAGTTTGCCGGTATAGCGGGAACAGAAGTGGTTAAGGTCTTCTCTCTTGAGGTAGGAAAAACTGGCCTTGATCATGATTCAGCATTATCCGAGGGTTTTGATGCAGTGTCCTCAACCATAACATCAACATCCCGATCATCATATTATCCCGGTTCATCGCCGCTAACCATAAAGATGACAGCAGACAGGAAAAGCAGAAGGGTCCTTGGGGCGGAAATCATTGGACACGAGGGTGTTGCAAAGAGGATTGATGTAGTGGCAACTGCAATATACTCAAAGCTTACTGTAGACGATATGCTTGGAGTTGACTATTCATATTCTCCGCCATTTGCACCCACATGGGAGCCTGTTCTTGTTGCCGCGGACGTTCTCTCAGGCAAACTGGAATAGAATACACGCGAATCCTTTGGTTTATGAAATGCTGGTAGATTCGACGGCGGTGTAAAACCGTAAAATTTTTTTTGATTAAGAATGATAAACAAACTGGTAATTTATTGATGTGAAAGTTAGCAGCTTCATTATCAAGCGGAAGAAGACCATAATCATTCTCTGGGCAGTCATAATTCTTGCTGCCACCCCGGCACTTCTTGGATATTCCAACTATATCACCTATTCCAGCGCCGGAGCAGTGAATCCAACCAGCGAATCGCAGATAGCCTCACAGATACTTGAAAAATCCCAGACCACAAACTCTTCTCTGGTAATTCTTGTGCTTCAGAATCCATTCTTAAACAATACAATTGCTGCCAGGGCGTTATCCATGCAGAAAGATATCCAGAATCACAACATAAGGGATCTGGCATCAACTTCATCCCCGTTCTCTGCATACGCAGAATTTATAAATAGGGCGGTCGGTAGCAATGCCTCGGAAATAGCTTCCCTTTACAATGAAACCAGGAGCAATGCAACTGCCATGTATTCATTCCCGTCAGCTTTCTATTCAATCTGGTCAAACAACTCTTTCAGATACGATTATATAATGGCATCAGCCCACGCAGCAGGCTACAACACATCCATACCTTACGAAGTGGCGTTCATTTCGGAACTGAATAATACGGCCGGGGCAAACAATGTGTCAGGCAGTGAATCCGTTTCCCTGCCTTTACAGGCGGTCAGATCTGCAATTCTTCTGGCGTACAGCGAGATATACCCAGGCTATGCGGTGGATAAATATTCCCCTGGAAGTTATATTTCATATTATTATCTTGGATTGGACAACTACTCAAATTCAGTTTCGGTAGCTGTGGCTGATTACCTCACTCAGTATTTCCCAGCTACACCGGATCTGGTGAATGCAACATTACAGGGCGGGAATGTCGGAATTAATTATGTTCAGAAGTACGGGCTCACCGGGGCTCCGCAGTTCCTGACCGATCAGTATGTCAGCCCTGACAGATCTGCATTTATTATAAATGTCATATTCTCCGTCCCATCAGGCTATGTGGGAAAAGACAATTTTGAACCATCGTCAAATGCAACACCTGCACTTGAAAGCATAACGTCGAGCTATTTTGGAAATTCTGGGATGGTGACAGGCACTGGCGCAATAAATCAGCAGATACAGCAGGTTACAGCAAAATCAGCTTTCATATTCGGCGTCCTGTTTGTAATACTGGCCATTGCAGTAGCAATAACGCTGGTTTCATGGAAATCTGCCATAATTGCACTGATTTTTGTATCGCTTGCAACGGCACTTGGCTATGTTTCAATTTTCATAACGGGGATATTCCTGCATGGAGTCAACTACATAGTGAACTACACCCTGACTGCTGTTGCAGTTGGTGTCTCCACTGATTACCTGATTTATATAGCCTCCAGATACAGGCAGGAAATAAGGGAAGGAGCAAGCGATCAGGATGCTCTGGGCACTGCAGTATCAAGAGCCGGCAGGGCGGTGGTAATAAGCGGTATCACGGTCAGCCTGAGCCTGCTCACATTCTCTTTCATCCCCGGCTTCAAGAGCTGGGGACTTGTGCTCTTCATGGCAATAATGATGATTATGGCGCTGGTTGTGACACTTTTTCCTGCTATACTGGCGCTTTTTGGCCCAGGTTTCTTCACCAGAAAATCCATCTCAAGGGTTCAGGAAGGATACCACACCAGATCCATATTCCACAGGGCTGCCAGGCTGGCATCGCGCAGAAGGGTTGCAGTTGTTGCAGTAATACTAATGCTTGGAATACCTGCTGGATATTTCTTTTTCACTGTTCCGACAACGTACAATTTCAACACTGGAGTACCAGCCGGACTACCTGCTGTTAAGGCTCTAAATACTCTGGAAGGAAAATTTGGATCAAACCTGATCTATCCCATTGAAGTAATCCTGCCAATGGCAGATGCAAACTGGACTCATGATTCGGGTGTCAATGCCACCATAATTTCAACAACACAGATGCTCCTGGAATTTCCGGGAGTACAGAAAGTAGTTGGGCCCTACAGCAACGGGACCTCCCTGAATACCAGCATATTACCATCATCCTTTGTTCTGGAGGATGGCAAATATGTGTATTACCTTGTATACAGCGATTATTCACCATATTCCAGCCAGGCGCTGCAACAGGTCACCCATCTCAGGGAAAACCGGAGTATAATAGTTGGAGGAATCACTTCCAGCGTCATTGATCAGAAGGCTGAAAATGCAGTTACATACGGGGAGCTTGAGGTTCTCATCATTTCTGTAATATTCGCAGTTCTGATCATATCTTTCAGGTCAATCAGGTACCCCATAATATCAATATCTGGAGTTTTTATCAGCATTTCATGGACGACTGCTATTCTCTATTTCATATCTACTTACATACTGCATCAGGATCTCATATACCTCATTCCAGTAATCCTGTTCATAATTCTCATGTCACTTGGGAATGACTATACAGTTTTCATAATTTCAAGTGTCCGGGAATACAGCAGAAGGATGGGATTCAGGGACGGCATGCCCCGCGGAATGGCAAGCTCAGGAAAAGTGGTCACATCTCTTGGGCTCATACTTGCTGCATCACTTGGTTCACTGGCATTCATACCGGACGGATTCCTGGAGCAGCTGGGTATTTCCTTTATAATATCCCTCCTTATCGACACCTTCATAATAAGGACGCTGTACTTCCCGTCAATGCTTGCTTTGTTTCACATGGGCAGGGAGGAGAAATATCTGGAGGAGAAAATGTGAGAGAATATGGCAGGTTATTTCCCGGATCCAGACAGTGCATTGATTATGTCATCAAAAATAACATCAGGATCCTCAAGCCCCACTGAAAGGCGGAATGTAGATTCCGAAAATCCCACCCTCCTTCTCTCATCGGGTGAAAGAGACCTGTGCGACATGGTTGCGGGATGCGAAATAGTGGTATTTACGCCTCCAAGCGTATTTGCAGGCTCTATTATCTTTAGTCTGCCCATGAACTCTTTCGGGATGGTTCTGTCCTCCTTAATATCAAAGCTGATTATGCCTCCGAATCCTCTGAGCAGTTTTCCTGCCACATTGCTGTCAGGATGTGATGGAAGCCCCGGATACCTAACCATTCCGAAAGCTGGATCTTCCTCAAGTCTTCTCGCCAGTTCCATTGCGGATCTATTGATTCTTTCCATGCGGACGTTAAGAGTTTTGAGGCCTCTTATTATCAGGTATGCGGTATTGGGTTCCATTGATGTGCCCAGTGTTCTCCTGAATGAATCCACAGAGGTTATCAGATCCGCATCTCCAGATACCGATCCACCAATTACATCATTATGGCCTGACATGAATTTTGAAAGGCTGTGAATGACAGCAGAAGCACCCTGATCATGAGGCTTCTGGTTGACCGGTGTGGCAAGTGTCGAATCCACCAGTACTTTTCCGCCATGTTCAGAGGCTATCCTTGAAATCGTCGGTATGTCATAGACTCTGAGAACAGGGTTTGAAATGCTTTCTAGAAATATGAGGTCCGCATCGGCTGCAAGCGACATGACGTTTTCATTTCCCGGATCTGATACGCTTACAATTATTCCGTATTTCCTGAGAAACTCAGTGGCAAACCTGAATGACCTTGCAAAGCAGTCTCTGGTGACAAGCAGTCTCATTCCTGGCCTGAGCAGGGTTAGAAGAGTGGTTGTGATTGCCCCCATTCCAGAGGAAAATGCTGTGCTGGAATCTGTGTTTTCAAGCAGGGAAATGATCCTGCCCAGTTCTTCAACCGTTGGATTCGCCTCCCTGGAATAGCGGTATCTCTCACCATCGGGCATTCTGTAGGCACTGGTCTGATATATTGGATACGTGAGAGAACCAGTCACCGGATCGATGCTCTCCTTAACTTCCTGCCGGATTTCTTTCAATTTCTGTACCTCCTGAAATTTTAGATTCAACAATGCGGTAACTGATCTTCATGGGGGCAAAGACTTCCTCCACTCCAGTTCTTATCTTCTGTAAATCAGTGAAGCTGTCAACGACAGCCATAATGCTTGGCCCCGCACCGCTGATGCACACGCCCGCAGCACCGGATTCAAGCATCATGGTCTTCATCTTTTCATAATACGGATAAAGAGGTTTCCTGGCAGCCTCAACTATTATGTCGTTCATTCCATTCTTCACCAGTTCCCGATCCCCTCCAGTGAGACCTGCAACAAGTTCAGTTATGTAGCGGGCATTCTGGATGTAACTGGTTATTGGGATTCTATCCGGAACAAGGGTGCGGCACATCTTTGTTTTATCCTTAATGTGAATTGATGGTATCACTGTGAGGAATGAAAACGAATCGTGGATTCGGAGGCGCCTTACCCTGATTGGAGAAACAGATTCAATAACTACAAAACCGCCGTGTATGCTTGCAGCTACATTATCCGCGTGCGGTGTTCCGGAAGAAGCAATCTCACCGAGCATTGCATATTTAACCTTTTCATCAGATGACAGCTTCAGGTTAAAGAGTTCACTTACAGCTGAAACGGCAGCAGCCGCAGATGCACCACTGCTTCCCAGGCCAAGGCCGGCAGGAATCCCCTTATTTATGTAAAGTGAAACAGGTTCATTAATATCGTTATCGTGAAGAAGATTCAGAACTGAAAGCCCAGCTGTGTTGATCTTAGGGTCGGTAAGTCCATCCATTCCATTCACGGTCAAGGGTATTCTGCCCTGGGCAGGATTTATCATGGCAGTAACAGAATCGTGAAAAGCGTCATGGGCCAGAGCAAGAAGATCATAACCTGGCCCCAGGTTTGCTGAAGACGAATATGAGAGCGCTGTGACCTGATCCATTACTTCGAAAATATGACATTGGATAATATTTTTCACTAATACAGTATTATTGTTGGGAATATGTTCCATGCATTCAGAACTTCCTGTGGTATGTGTCGAAAAGGTTCGAGAGTCGTTATTATTAATGCTATTGTCATATATAATAATGGAAATCAGGGGATATTATGATCTGTCGGTGCTGATACAGGACGGGATGCCGATATGGCCCACAAATCCGCCTATCAGAGTACAGATGGAAGGCACACTTGAAGCAGACGGATACAATGTTGAGAGCTATTCTTCAGTCACTCACAGCGGCACTCACATCGATGCTCCATTTCATATGGTGAAGGATGGTGCCACTGTTGATAGAATACCGCTTGAACAACTGGTTGGCAGTGGTTACGTAATCAGGCCTGAGGTTGATGGTAATGAGATTACTGAGAGAGCACTCCGGTCTGTATGGAAAGAGGAATATGACGGGAATGTGGTACTTATCAACACAGGGTGGGATAAAAAAAGAGCATTCACTCGTGAATTCCAATACGATTTTCCCGGGCTTGCAGTGGATACCATTGATTTCCTTCTCGAACACAGGCCATCGGTCATAGGTATTGACACTCTGGGGATAGAACCATATGATCATCATGAGTTTACTGTGCACAAGGCTCTGTTGAGAACAGGAATGATTTTCATTGAGGACCTTGCCAATCTGGAAAACCTTCGGACTGGGAAGCGATACACTGTGGTGGCTCTGCCACTGAAAATCCAGGGAGCCAGTGGATCCATGGCACGTGTAATCGCACTGGATGTTCAGTGAGGCTAGGAGTAAATGACGTGCCACTTTCCCGATCCGGATAATGCTGTTTCGGTTTCTTTATTGAGGCATGTATTTGCATGTTCTATGCAAAAATAAACAGCTGGCGAACAGAGGTCGGAATAGGCTTCAACACATTTTTATTTCCTGAAAAATATAGCCATAAATATGGCTGCAAATGGTGAATCCTGGCTCAGTTGCATAAAGTGCGGACAAAAATACAGCATTTCCCGCAGGAAGTATATATGTGACAGATGTCATGGACTTCTTGAGGTAAAACATACCTTCACTGAGAATTTCACCGAGGAAGGATTTCGTGGCGTATGGCATTACAAGCCTCTCATCCATCCTTCTCTGGAAAAAGCCCGGATCGTTTCACGCGGAGAAGGAGCAACTGCTCTTTATTCCCATGATTCAGTTTCTGAATTTGCTGGTATTTCTGGCCTCAGGATGAAGCATGAAGGAGAAAATCCCACAGGGAGTTTCAAAGACAGGGGGATGACAGTTGCAGTATCAGAGGCAATCAGACTTGGCGCTACTGAAACAGTATGTGCATCGACAGGAAATACATCTGCTTCAGCGGCCTCATACAGTGCTCTTGCCGGAATAAAGAGCAATGTTCTAATACCATCTGGCAACGTTTCACCTTCAAAACTTTCCCAGGCCATTGCGTATGGAGCCAGAATAATAGACACTCCAGGAGATTTTGACATGGCCATGAAGAATGTTGCCAGGATTGCAGAAAACAGTCTGGATTATTACGTTCTGAATTCCATTAACCCATGGCGTGTTGAGGGGCAGAAGACAATTTTTTTTGAAATAATGAATGAGCTTAAGGAATGCAGGTTTATAGCACTCCCTGCAGGGAATCTGGGAAACACATCAGCTGCAGGGAAGGCAATACGTGAATTCAGCGAACTTGGCCTTATAAATGATATTCCCGAAATAATATCTGTGCAGGCCGAAGGTGCCAGCCCCTTCTATAATCTCTGGGCAGGAGGCATGGAAAAGCTGGAACCTGTGAAAGCTTCCACCATAGCCAGCGCAATAAGGATTGGAAACCCCGTGAACTGGGAGAAAGCCATACGTGAAATAAGGTACACAGGAGGCATGGTTGTCACGGTAAGCGACAGGGAAATCATGGAAGCAAAAAGAGTTGTAGACAGATCCGGAATAGGATGTGAACCTGCTTCTGCAGCTTCAGTGGCTGGGTTGAAAAAACTTGTGGATGAAGGAAAAATAGACAGGAATGACCGTGCAGTTGCGGTACTTACTGGTAATATACTTAAGGATACGGCATCCATTATGGAAGATTCCGCCAGAATCCCCATGGAAACCTTCATGCGGGAACTTCTGGCATGAATTCATGACGCTGCCTGAATGGCCTTCTGTAATCATTTATTGTATTGATGCTTAATTTATTAACCCCAATCTTATATTTATGTATGTCCAATTCTGAAATTGCCACAATATTCGATGAACTGGCGGATATGGAGGAGATAGAGGGGAATCGCTGGGAATCTCTGGCATACAGAAAGGCCGCTGCATCGATCAGATCACTCGGGGTACCGCTTGAAACTGTATATTCAAAGGGGGAGCTTAGAACAATTGACGGTGTGGGCAGTGCAATTGAAAAGAAGATCATACAGTTTCTTGAAACCGGAAATGTCGAAAAATATGCAGAAATGAAGTCCAGGTATCCCATAGACTTTACAGGACTGCGTCGAGTGCAGGGGTTGGGGCCAAAGAAAATATACGCCCTGTACACCGGACTTGGAATCACCAGTATTGAGGACCTGAGATCGGCGATTGAAAGCCATAAAATAGAGAAGCTCCCCGGGTTCGGTAAAAAATCTGAAGATAACATCAAACACTCCCTTGATCTCATAGCCACGCGTTCAGTGGACAGGCTCCCCATAGGAAAAATATACTATGAGGTTCAGGACATGGTAAAAGCCCTGAGAAAGTCAGGGGCAATCCAGAAGGTAGAGGTTGTAGGGTCAATCAGGAGGATGAAGGAAACCGTGGGAGATGTGGATATTCTTGCAGTATCTGATTCTCCGGAAGAAGCGCTGAGAACCTTTCTTTCCCAGAAGTATGTGACAGGCGTAATTGCAAGTGGCCCGGCAAAAACCTCTGTGAACCTTTCCATAGGCCTGAACGGGGATTTCAGGGTATTCAGTGCTGAATCCTTCGGCTCGGCAATGCAGTATTTTACTGGAAGTAAGGAACACAATATAAAAATGAGGGACCTTGCGATACAGAATGGCCTGAAACTTAACGAGTACGGCCTCTTCAAAAAGGATATCCCAATAGCGGGGAAAGATGAGGAGGGCATATATTCAGCTCTGGGTCTTCAATTCATTCCCCCAGAACTGAGGGAAAATACCGGAGAAATAGATGCTGCAAGGGACAGAATACTCCCGCATATACCGGAATACGGGGATATTGTAGGAGATATGCATATCACAGTTAGCAGATTCACTCCGGAGATCATTGATGAAATTGTGGCCGCATCAAGGAGTGAAGGAATGAAATATGCCGCCATACTGTACGATAGTACAGCTGCGAGTGGTGGATCCGACGCATGGTATGAAGAATACAGACTCATGCTGGAATACGTTGAAAAATTAAATGCCGAATCAGATTTCAGGGTTATACCCGGGATAAAGATACCCGTAAATCCGGGAATCGAACCGGCGTCCATCCCACGGGATATCCTGAATTCAGCATATGTGGTCGGCACACTGCCTTTCAATGGAATTCCCGGGGTATCTGATCTTACAGACACTGTCCTGGAATCCATAAAATCCCGTTCGTTCAGAACCCTTTCGCTTTCATTTAAGGAGGCTGTTCCCGATCACGGTACCGGAATGGATAATGAACTGATATTCAGAGTATGTGCGGAAAGTGGTGTTTTCATTGAGTTAAGCGGTAACCCCTATGACTATGGCATTCATTATATGGCCGCCAGAGCAGCTTCATCATCAGGAGTGAAGTTTGTTCTTGGCAGCAGGGCCTCTTCACCCGATGATGTAAGGTATATCAGGTTTTCCACGGCCATTGCCCGAAGGGCATGGGTTGAGAAAAGTAGCATAATCAATTCAGCAGGATATGGCAGCGTGATAGAAGCATTGCAGTTATAATCTGAGCACTGGCGATCCGCACTGAGTTAATGAATGCCATTCCACTTCTGGCATCATCCTGCGGCTATGCAGCAACAGTTTTCGATATATGCAGTAAATTGAGTCTGCCAGAGAAAGCTTTCCAGACACTGTCATCAGAAGTGAATGAAAACCTTAAGAAGGAACGTTCAACATTATAAATAATGAATGCATCCCAGGATATGACAGAAAGAAAACTCTTCACTGAATTTCGCGAGATAATCAACCCATCCCATACGGCACTTGTAATATGGGATGTACAGAACATGCTTGTAGGCAGGATTTTCAACAGAGATCAGTACCTGCCAAATCTAAATAGATTCATAGAAGCGGCTCATTCAGCCAAAGTGCCTGTATTCTTTACAAAGATCACTCCTCTACCTGAGGCGTTTGAATCAGGAGTCAGGCTCTCGCAGAGAAGGTTTCCCGGTGGACTTTCTCCAGAAATGCTCGATCTTGCTGTGAAACCAGGTAAAGAGGATATTGTTATTAATAAGAACACTGCAAGCATATTCATAGGTACAAATTTCGAACTAATGGTGAGAAATGCTGGCATACAGACAATTGTTTTCGCAGGTATAGCCACAGAAATAGGAGTTGAATCAAGCGCAAGGGACTCGCAGAACCGAGGATTTTACACCGTTGTTGTTGAAGATCTGAGTTCATCCGCTGACAGGGATTCTCATGAAAGATCTTTGGCCAACATGAAAAATCTGCTGATGGTAAAATCATCTTCTGATATTGTTAACATCTGGTCATCCTGAAAAAATCCAACCCTATTAGTTCAATATTTTTATACGCTTTCTGAACACATAGGATAGATTAGTTTCCATTACATAATATCAAACTAAACAGATAAGTATACTCAAGTTATACACCTTGCATGGCCGACGAAAACATCACTATAAGCAAAGGCTTGGAAGGAATATACATAGCCGACACAACGCTTTGCAAAATTGACGGAGCAAACGGCAAACTCTGGTACAGGGGATATCCCATAGAAGTGCTGGCCGATAAGTCCAGTTATGAGGAGGTGGCATTTCTCCTTCTTTATGGGCACCTGCCAAAAAAGGATGAACTCAAAGTATTCACTCAAAGGTTGATCTCCGAACGGGATGTTCCGGATTCCATTGAGGACATCATAAGGAGTTTCACTGGAAGGACACACCCGAACGATGTTCTGCGAACGTGTGTTTCTGCTATTTCAGCGTATGATTCAGATATGACCGACAGGAGTTCCGATGCCAATTTAGATCGGGCAATCAAACTCACTGCCAAAATGCCCACAATAGTGGCAATGATCGGAAGATACAGACAGGGAAAACCATTCATCAACCCATCAAGAACACTTTCGCATTCATCCAATTTCCTCTATATGCTCACAGGAGTAGAACCTGACAAGGAATCAGCAAAACTCATAGATCTTATGTTTATACTGCATGCCGAACACGGAAGCAACGCATCCACGTTCTCAACTCTTGTTACAGGTTCGACACTTGCGGATGTCTATGCAGCTGTTGTAGCAGGCATTTCAACCCTGAGAGGGCCTCTTCATGGTGGTGCAGATGAGGCAGCTCTCAATATGATGAGGGCTATTGGCGAACCTGACAACACAGAGACGTATATTGAAGATGCACTGGCCGGAAAGCAGAGAATAATGGGGTTCGGTCACCGTGTTTACAAGGCCTACGACCCGAGGGCGAAAATTGTATACAATTATCTGAAGTCATTCATGCAGAAAACCACGGACCCTAAAATAGAAAAGCTTCTGGAAATTGCCATCAGAGCAGAAAAGCTCATGGAAGAAAAACTGAGCAAAACAAAGGGGATATGGCCAAACATCGATTTCTTCTCAGGTCCGCT
>JAVYSG010000006.1:19454-35916 GCA_038729325.1 Thermoplasmataceae archaeon
TGTAAATGAGATAACTTTTTCCCATGGCGTCAGCATAGCACCTTGCCCCATCCAGGATTGATTCCTCGAGACCCATCATGTTTGTTATGAATTCCACAGCTGACAGTGAAAATTTCATTCCCCTGAGCTTGTTTCTCACATACTTTGTTCTAATATGGAGTAGCCCATCTAACTGATAATTTGTATTAATCAGCTGTACCTCGAATATTGATTCCCTTTTCATGATTTCATCATAGCACTGAGAAATTTCAGTTTTATTGATATAAATATGAGTATTAGTAATATATTTTTTTTACTATTACTTAAAATCATACTAATGTGAAAATATCTGCTATTTCCTGTACGTCGCTGATTACATTGAAAGTGCCTCTGTTTTAAACCTATATATAATGGGCTCTCTGATAACTGAAATATCTTTTCGCCTGCATACACAACAACAGACCAGTTCAACGTCATGACTCCCTGAATCTGCACCGGATAGAACTCACATTAACGCGCAATCAGACCGGGATAGCTTGTTTCACAAGAGATTGTTTCTTCTCCATATGCTTTAAACCTTTGAATCTCCATGGAGCAACCCGCGTCTTAAAATGTTACCTGTAATGTGTTTTTCATTAAATCCTGCAATATAAAAATTAAGTGTAGACTGCTTTGTTCCATTAATACTTACAATGCGGAGGGCCGGATTCGAACCGGCGGATCCCTGCGGAAACAGATCTTGAGTCTGTCGCCTTTAACCTGGCTCGGCAACCTCCGCGATGCCATGGGTAAGGACTAAGTCAATAAGATTATTTCGCGTATCCACATTACGTGAGCGATGAAAATAGATCTGACCATATGTGTCAAATCACTTGACTGCAAATCATTGAAGATGGTGCTTGAGCCGGACAATGATAGCAGAATATGCATACACTGCGACGATGATTGTGCAAAAATAACCATAGATAATGTAAAAGAAACCTCGATGTACAGTATTATTGATGACCTTATCAGATCATATGAGGTTTATGAAAAAATAAAATGGTAATGGGCGTTTTATTGCTCAACGTCCAGAGAAAGCTTTTCTGTCAGTTCCTTGTACCTGTTCCTTATGGTCACTTCAGTAACCCCTGCGACTTCTGCCACAGCTCTCTGTGTACGTCTTTCCTGCGTCAACAGTGATGCTATATAGATTGCCGCCGCTGCCACTCCAGTCGGTCCTTTGCCGGACGTCAGATCATTGTCCTCAGCCATTTTGAGTATCTCAGTCGCTTTCTTTCTCGCTTCCATTGAAAGCTTAAGTTTGCTGCAGAATCTGTTGACATAATCATCTGGCTTTGATGGCATTATGTTCAGCTTCAGGTACCTGCTCATGATCCTGTAGGTCCTGCCTATCTCTTTCTTCTTCACTCTGGTGACAGAAGCAATTTCATCAAGAGTTCTTGGTACATTTGTTATCCTGCACGCAGCGTAAATAGACCCAGCAACAACTCCTTCAATGCTGCGGCCCCTTATCATGTTCTGCTTGACGGCTTTTCTGTAGATGACCGCTGCTGTTTCTCTTACATCGTTGGGTATGCTGAGGTTGGATGCCATTCTCTCAAGTTCTTGCAGTGCCTGCGATAGGTTTCTCTCAGCAGCATTTGAAACTTTGATCCTCTTCTGCCATTTCCTCAGCCTGTAAAGCTGGGCTCTGTTTCTTGTTGGTATGGACTTTCCATAGGAATCCTTGTTTTTCCATGAAATATCCGTGGAGAGACCCTTATCGTGAATTGTAAAGGTCATGGGAGACCCAGTCCTTGCTCTGGAATCGTTCTGCTCGGAATCAAATGCCCTCCATTCTGGGCCCTGATCTATGAAGCTTTCATCAATGACAAGGCCACAGTTATTACATATTAGTTCACCCCGTTCGTAATCTCGTACTAACTGGGTTGACCCGCATTCCGGGCACTTTTCTATCTCTTCTATTCTTTTTTTCTTTTCAGGTGCATTTTCCATATTCATTCCTCCTTTTAACATACAACCCTGAATTTTTCCAGTTCAGGATAGTTTTCATTCATACTGAGCAGTGCATAGGGCGCCTTCACAGGCCCGAATACTCTCGTAACACGTCCTACCACCTTTCCGTTCTCATTCACTACCTTTGCCCTTATCTTAAGACAATCTGAGATCCGTACTACCATTTGTTTGTTCAGCCTGTGAACAATTTCCACGCCGACTTCCATGTAAACATGATAATGATAACAAAGTATATAAATGTAACGTAAAGTTATTAAAAAGAAATCTGATCCTATTAAAGTATTGATATCTTTTTCAGAGCAGTTTGAGCCGGCATGAAAATACATATCTAAAAATTATTTTTCATTTTGTCGTGTTATGCTTAACATATTATTTAAACTCCTATCAAAATTTATCAGTGAAATATTAATATAGTGAAAATAGAAAAGATTTAATATCCGCTCCTATGTCGTATTTAATAATTATCTGCGGGTGTTATGATGGGTTCAAACATAGATCAGGAAGTAACCAAAAAATGTCAGGAATGTGGTTCCGAGCATCTTATTAGGGACTACGAGCGGGGAGAGCTTATTTGCAATGATTGTGGAATGGTAATTGAGGACTCTTTTATTGATCAGGGACCGGAGTGGCGTGCATTTGATTCTGAACAGGATGACAGAAGGGCCAGAACCGGATCTCCAATGACTTTTTTGAGCCATGACAAGGGTCTTGCAACTGAGATCTCATGGTCTAACAAAGATTATTATGGGAAGCGGATTCCACATAAAAATCGCGCTCAGATATACCGTGTCAGAAAGTGGCATCAGAGGATCAGGGTAAGTAATGCCGCTGAAAGGAATCTGTCGCTGGCGCTTCAGATGCTCAACGATAACGGTGCCAAGCTCGGCATTCCAAAAGACATAAAGGAAACCGCAGCACTGATATACAGAAGGGCCGTTGAAAAGAATCTGATCCGGGGAAGGAGCATAGAAAGTATAGTCTGCGCATCTATTTATGCAGCATGCAGGATGGTAAATCTTCCAAGAACTCTTGATGAGATATCGAAAGCTTCGGAAGTCAATAAGAAAAAAATAGGCAAGGCTTACCGGCATCTTGCAAAGGAACTGAGCCTGAATCTAAAGCCAACCACACCTTATTCGTATGTTGCACAATTCTGCAGCAAGCTTGATCTTGATAAGCAGGCAATTATTGTTAGTGAGGATATCGTAAGGAGATCAATAGAACTGGGGATTTCTTCTGGGAAAGGGCCAACAGGTGTAGCAGCAGCTTCAATATATATCGCTTCCGTAATGGTGGGGAAGCCAAGAACACAGAAAGAAATTGCACGTGTTTCCGGCGTTACTGAGGTAACAATACGGAACAGGTACAAGGAGATCAGCAAATCACTGGGAATACCTGGAATGGAATAATCTCGGATGAAGATATTCGTTGTGGATAACGGTGGTCAGTGGACTCACCGTGAATACCGCGTACTGAGAGACCTCGGTGTCGAGAGTCGTATAGTTCCAAACACTGTGGATTCGCAAGAACTTGATTCAGTAGATGGTTTGATTCTTTCCGGGGGTGCTCCAAGCATAGTTTCTGAACTTGATAAGCTTGGAAATATCGGAAAATTCATTGATGATCATTCCTACCCAATTCTGGGCATATGTGTGGGAGCTCAGTTCATTGCCCTGCATTTTGGAGGGGAAGTTGGGCCTGGCGTGCATCCCGAATTCGGGAGAACAGAAGTGATTTTCAGCAATGCAGATCGTATTTTTTCAGGAATCCCGGAGCGCATAACTGCATGGGAAAATCATAATGATGAGATCAAAAGGCTCACCGAAGACTTCCAGATACTGGCATGGTCCAAGACATGCGGCATCCAGGCATTTGAGCACAGGACCAGGCCAATTTATGGTGTACAGTTTCATCCTGAAGTAAATAATACACAATTCGGAAAAGAACTGATGAGAAATTTTGCCGAATCATGCAGAAAGTGAATTCAGCGAAAATTTATATCTATTTTATCTTTAATCGGCTAAATGTTGACTGAGGTTACAGAACTTCGTGATATGCCTGTATATACCGACAGAGGTGTTCTGGTTGGGACAGTCACTGATATTATTCTCGATATTGAAACCCAGGAGATTTATGGGCTGTATATTGATCATCCAAATTCTGAACTGGTGGAAATGAGTTCAGCAATAAGCATACCGTTCAGGTGGATCAAGGCCATTGGGCAGATCGTCCTTTTGAGAAAATTTCCCGCGTTCCTGAAAATACCCCAGGAATGATTATTCAGAATCATGGGTGCGTGAAGAAACCAATATGCTCTGACGCAATATTCACATATCCGTATCTTTCAAGCTGAGCCACTCCTCTGTACTTATCAGCCAGCGGTTCTATGAGCCCTCTGTCTTCGGTCCCGTCCGGCCTGTATATGGAGAATTTGTGCGAGTTTTCCGGAGCCCATTGGATTATCTTTGTCTTCCTATCTTTCATGGCATTCCCGGCAAATTCAGCTGAGGTTTCCCTCTTTATCACATTGCACAGGTCCTTCAGGCGTAATTCCGTTCCATCTGGCAGGGAGTTCCAGTCAGCAGATGGAATGAAAACAGACGGATTGTCACCGAGAGCGTAGGAACGGTATCCCATTTCCGGGTGAGACGGATGGTATGGTGCCTTTCCGGAAAGCTCTTTGCCGCCCATTATTCTTATCTGGACAGGGTTAGGAACAAAGAAAAGCCGCGGTGTCCTGGAATCAATAATATCCTTGTTTATGGAGTTGAATATTTCAACTGAAAACTCAGAATCGATCTCCCTCATGCCAGACTGGATCCAGTATTTTCTGAAAGTTTCAGGCATAAAACCACGCTTTCTGAACGCCAGAAGGGTACCCAGCCTGATATCATCCCATCCGGAATATTTGCCCTCGGCAAGCCCTTTTTTAATGATGGATGTTTTGAGAATAACCCCGGGAAAGTCCACAAGTCCATAATGATAATATTCCGGGAGCTTCCAGTTGTTATAGTTAAATATGTATTTCTGTTTCTCAGTATTGTTGATATGATCCTTGCCGCGTATGACATGGGTTAACCCGAGCAGGTGATCATCCACCGCCACGCTGAAGTTCATCATTGGATAGGCATGATATTCCTTTCCATGCCGGGGGTGTACTGCATCACTGATCCTGAAGGCTATCCAGTCCCTGACAGATGGATTTGGATGTTTCAGGTCTGTCTTTATAACCAGCACTGCCTGTCCCTGAGAGAATGTTCCGTCCACCATTTTTTGAAATTTTTCCAGATTCTCTTCCGGTGCTGTTTCTCTGTGGGGACATGCAATGGAAGCGGAAAGCTTATGCTTGAAATCCTCTGGCGCACAGGTGCAGACATAGGCATGGCCGGCTGTAATAAGCGATCTTGCCTGTTCATAATACATTTCCATCCGGTCCGACTGGATTACTATCTGGTGCACTGTGACTCCCAGCCATTCAAGATCCTTTGGAATCTGTTCATATGCAATCGGGTCTATATTGGCCGGATTTGTGTCCTCTATTCTCAGTATAAGCTTACCGCCATATCTCTTAACATATTCGTCATTGAGTATTGCCATCCTGGAGTGGCCTATGTGCAATGGCCCTGAAGGGGAAGGTGCCATCCTCATCACAACAGCACCTTTCACGTTCCGAAGCTCCGGGAGATTATGAACCTGTACTTTCCTCTCCTTCACCTCAAATTCCGGGAATTCCACGTGCACTGTTGCTGCTATTTCATCAGTGGACATTCCATTAACTTTTTCCAGTTCAATGTTCACAAGTTTTGTCAGTTCACCTGCATTTTTCCTGTATTCCGGGAACTCACCAAGGATCTTGCTTATGACAGCGCCGGCACTGGCTTTACCTTCGTGCTGAAAGGCATTCTTTAGAGCCTGCTTTCTGATTTCCTCTTCCAGATTCAGAAAAATCACCTATTTTACGTATTTTTCCATTTCTTCTCTCAGCCTGCCCATTCCGGTTCCGGTCGATGCAGATATGGCAATTTCTTCCACCTTAATATCAGTTAGATCACACTTCGCTTGAACTCTTATTATGGGAGAAAGCAAAGATTTACGGATTTCCTGATAGAGTTTCTCCTGCTGATCGAGAGAATAGCTGGAATGGCCTGTGGGATCAAGCAGAAACAGTACGGTGCCGCGTATATCCTTCAAGGAAAGAATGGACTTAAGTTCCATTTCATTCCTCTTTGCCATGGGACGATCAAGGATACCGGGCGTGTCGATTATCTGAACCTTTTTCCCCCCTATTGTGGTGTAGCCTATGAAAATACTCTGAGTGGTAAATGGATAGGGGGCAACTTTCGGGCTTGTCCCCGTCAGTGCAGAAAGAAGAGAACTTTTCCCAACATTTGGCATTCCTGCGACCAGGAAAGTCGGTAGATCTGGATTTATGTCAGGAATCTGCCGTATCCAGTCCCTGCAGCTTCCCAGGAACGACAGATCCTTGTCGATGCTCAACATTATTGATGAGAACCTGCCATAATATTCTCTCATCATGCGGTTAAGATCATCAACCTTCTTTCCGGATCGTAGCCTCCTGATGACATCTGTGCTGAGGTCTGTGATGCGCTCAGATGCCCACTGCACTTTGCTGAGGCTCACCTTGTAGTGGTCTATGTCAAACATGAGATCAATCATATCCCGGTAGAAGGGATGAATGAGCTCAATTGTCGGAAATTTTTTCACCAGTTTTGTCAGGTGTGAGCAAGTTGTACTTTCAATGGTAGAAACCCGGTCCATTATCTCTTTGCGTATCTTATCCTCAATTCTGGGATGATATGGCTCTGTAATTCTGGATGCACGCAGGAAAGATTTGTCTATTATCTCCTGGCTTCTTAGAACTGTCGGTATTCTTGTAAACATATGAAAATCTTCAGGATTTTTTCTCCTTGATAGCTTCCTGGAACTTCTTCATCTGGTCTTCATTTATTTCAAAGAGGTTGTGGGCATATCTTGCATGGATTCTCACTTTGGGTATGATTTCTTCATTGGAATTCCCCTCGACCTCATAACTGCACTGATAACCTGCATCGGCGCATCTGAATATGTATCGTGTCATTTTCGCCTTATTCTCACCAACCTTAAATATTTACTGAGGCTTCTAAAGACATGACTGGAGACGATCATCCAAAATCAGATATTGAAAGGAAACTAAGCACAGAGTTGAGATATCTTACCCTGCGAAATGAGGATCTCGTGGAGGAGATTGAAAGTCTGAGGGCGGTGGTACTGTCCCTCAAAGTTAGGGTCACTGAAATCCGTGAGGATATCGCAACCGAGGATCGGCTGGAAAGGAGGTTGCGTCAGCTTGTTTCTCAGTGATGATCAGGATATCCGCAGAATCTGCAGGGAAATCAGCCTGACAGATTCAGAGACAGAGGAGATACTTAACAAACCTGAAACATACCTTGAAATTCTGATTAAAATACGGAGTGCACTTCAAACCCAGAGAAAACTTCTTGTGGAGAAGACTGAACTTGAAACTCAAATTGCCAGCCTTAACTACAGCAACTACGAACTTTACATGGCAGCGCATACAAATGCAATAGCCATAAGCGGCATTCTCGGGGAAGCGAGGATCAAGGGCACATTGATACCAGAAAATGAAATACGGGAAATCAACAGAATACTGGATGGTTATTTGATGATCAGGAAGGATTAGAGAGGATGGACTGCTGCTCCTGATACCCTTTATTAGCTGGAATTCAATATACCATCATCATGTTGAAGGAAGACCATAGAAACATAACCTGCGGTGGTGATCCTTTCAACTACCTGAAAAGCGTCATGAAGGGTCTTTCCATCCAGCTCGACGCGGGTCAGGATGCTGAGATAATGCTTTCCAGGGATAAGTTCGGATACGACCGCAATACATTTGACGGGCTTGCCAGGACAACCAGGTTGAAGATTGTGAGTATCGTGGAGGAAGGTCAGGATCTCAGGGTCGTATTACGCAAGGAAAATTGATTATCTGCGCATGATAGCAGTCAATAAATTATTATATACAATAGAATAGGGATAGGTTGACATTATACAGTCAATGGAATGTTTGCTATGGAAAATTATGATTCATCTCAAATACAGATTCTTGAGGGGCTTAAGGCAGTCAGAAAAGTCCCAGGAATGTATATAGGGTCAACAGATGAAAGAGGGCTTCACCATCTGGTTTACGAAGTGGTTGATAACAGTGTGGATGAGGCAATTGCGGGATTCGCAAAGTCGTTATATATTTCAATTAACACCGACAACTCAATAATGGTTGAGGATGACGGGCGCGGTATCCCGGTTGACACTCATCCGAAATACGGCAGGCCGGGTCTTGAAATAGTTCTCACCGAGCTTCACAGTGGGGCCAAATTTGACAAGAAAGTTTATAAGATAACAGGCGGGCTTCATGGAGTGGGTGTTCACGTGGTCAATGCCCTCTCTTCCAAACTTATCGCGGTGGTGAAGAGAGACGGAAAGATATACTGGGAAACCTTCATCCGCGGAGTCCCGGAAGGGAAACTGAAGTCCGTGGAACTTTCGGAATTCCTCAACAGTCCGCCTGAAGAACTCATGGGTGTAACACTGCACCTCAACAGGGAGCATGGTACGTTGATATTCTTCTATCCGGACCCTGAGATTTTTGAAACCACAGAATTCTCATACAGCACGATACTCGAAAGAGTAAGGGATCTTGCTTTCCTGAATCCTGCCATAACCATCACTCTTGACGATCTCAGAACTGGAAATAAGGACACTCTGCACTTCGATGGAGGACTTTCTGAATTTGTGAAGTATCTTGGTGAGGGATACAATGCAGTGCACAGAGATCCCATTTACAACAGGACAGAAGGAGAAAATTTCGTTGTGGAGTTCGCATTTCAATACACAACTGGAGTATCAGAGACGCTTGAAAGCTTTGTCAACAATATAAATACTGTCGAAGGCGGAACACACGTTGCAGGATTCAGGGCGGGCCTGTCACGCGTGATACAGGACTATGCCAAAAATAAGAATATGATAAAGGGAGTCGAATCAATTACCGGAGACGATGTAAGGGAGGGTATTGTTGCAGTGCTTCACCTCAAGATTCCGGAACCGCAATTCGAGGGCCAGACAAAATCAAAACTTGGAAACAGCGAGGCCAGAGGCATCGTTCAGTCTGCAACTGAAGGCTATCTCAAGGATTACTTTGAATCCTATCCCAACATAGCAGATGTTATAATTAAACGAACTCTTGCCGCCGCCGCAGCAAGGGAGGCATCAAGGAAAGCCCGTGAACTGGTGCGGAGAAAATCAGCACTGGAGGGCGGTGGACTGCCAGGGAAGCTTGCGGATTGTTCTTCTTCAGATCCGGAAAAAACTGAGCTGTATATAGTTGAGGGAGATTCAGCAGGAGGTTCCGCAAAACAGGCCAGGAACAGGGAATTTCAGGCGATATTGCCACTGCGTGGTAAAATACTTAACGTTGAGAAATCCAATGATGTCAAGACTCTGGGAAATCAGGTAATAAGGGACCTCATTACCGCTCTGGGAACCAACATAAAGGATGATCTTGATTTAAATAAACTCAGATATGGGAAGATAATAATAATGACTGATGCCGATGTGGACGGTGCTCATATACGCACACTGCTTCTCACATTTTTCTACAGATATGCCAGAGAACTGGTGACAAACGGAAAGATTTTCTTCGCCCAGCCGCCACTGTACAGGGTACAGAAAGGTGACAAGGTTGCATACGTATACTCAGAAAATGACAAGGACAGGGTTTCAGATAAAATGGGTCAAAATGCAGTTACACAGAGATTTAAAGGACTGGGAGAGATGAATCCTGCGCAGCTCTGGGAAACAACAATGAAACCTGAGACAAGAAGGCTTGTTGAGGTTACCATTGAGGACGCCGCTGCTGCTGACCGTCTCTTTTCAATCCTGATGGGCGACAAAGTGGAGCCAAGGAGAAAGTTCATTGAAGAGAATGCCAGATATGTTACAAATATCGATCTGTGAGGGATAAAGTTGGAAAAAAGACCAATTGAGAATGAGATTAAAACATCATACCTTGAATATGCCATGAGCGTCATAGTCAGCAGGGCGATCCCTGAGGTGAGGGATGGCCTAAAGCCCGTTCAGAGACGGATTCTCTACTCAATGAGCGAGCTGAATGTTAACCATGATAAACCATACAAGAAGTGCGCTAGAATTGTTGGGGAAACGATGGGTAAATATCATCCCCACGGCGATATGGCCATTTATGAGGCTCTCGCCAGAATGGCTCAGGATTTCTCGATGCGCTACCTTCTGGTTGACGGGCAGGGGAATTTCGGCTCCATAGATGGTGATGCGCCTGCTGCTATGAGGTACACTGAGGCCAGACTGACTGAGCTATCAGAGGAAATGGTCAGGGATATTGAGAAAAACACTGTTCCATTCAGATTGAATTTCGATGGTTCACTGGAAGAACCTGAATATTTTCCAACAAAGGTGCCGAATCTGCTCATAAATGGATCATCCGGTATAGCAGTTGGAATGGCAACAAACATGGTGCCGCACAACCTCACAGAGGTCTGTAACGCCATTACATATGCACTTGATCACAGGGACTACGAGGTAAAGGAGCTTTTAAAATACATAAAGGGACCTGATTTTCCGGGTGGTGGTATATCATTTTACTCCCAGGAGCTCATGGATGCGTACCTGACCGGTCGTGGAAAGGTTGTCAGCCAGGGGGAGGTGGATCTATCTGAACCCAAGCACATTGTAATCAAAAGTCTTCCATATGGGGTTAACAAGGCAGTCTTCATCCAGAATGTGGCAGAACAGGTGAAGAATGAGATTCTGAAGGGAATAACTGATATAAGGGATGAAAGCGACAGAACAGGTATGCGTGTTGTAATAAAAGTAAGGGATGATGACATGCGAAATCTCATCCTCAACCAGCTTTACGAACACACAGAACTTGAATCATCCATAGGGATAATCAATCTTGTTCTGGTGAACAACCAGCCCAGAACACTGAATCTAAAGGGCCTGGTGGATAATTACATAATGCACAGGCTTGAGGTCATAGTCAAGAGGTCAAGCTTCGACCTTAACAAGATGAGGGAAAGGGAACACATTCTGCTTGCACTAACAAAAGCACTTGAAAACATAGATGATGTTATTGCCATAATACGCGGCGCAAAGGATGTACCGACGGCAAGAGCAGATCTTACATCAAAACTTGGAATTGATGATGTGCAGGCAAATTCAATTCTTGAGCTCAGGCTGCAGAGGCTTACAGCACTGGAGATCAGCAAAGTGGAGGACGAACTGAAGGAAGTCAGGGAAAAGATCCTGGCTTTGGAGAAAATTCTGGCCAGTGAAGACCTCAGGCGAGACATAATAAAGGAAGAACTGAGGGATCTTTCCAAGAAATATGGAGACAAAAGAAGAACAAAGATTTCGTTCAGGGAAATAAAGACCAGGACCATAGCCGACCTGGTTCCAGAGGAGGACGATGTCGTGATACTCAGCGAAGGTAGCCTTCTGAAGAGGGTATCACTTGAAGAGTACAGGGCACAGAGAAGAGGTGGAAAGGGCATTATCACATCAACGAGGAAGGAAGATTCTGTGAAGACTATACTCTCCTGCAGCTCTCACGACAGTATCTTCATGTTTACGAACACTGGAAGGGTTCTGCGGACTCTGGCTTATGAAATTGAGAAGAAATCCAGGAAATCTGTGGGAGTTACAGCCGCGTCTTATGTTCCACTACAGGAAGGTGAAGTGGTTGAGCAGATCATGAAGGCTCCGGAATCAAGGGAATCGCACCTTGTAATCCTGACAAGGAATGGCTTTATAAAGAGAACACCTGCAGAGGCAATACTCGATATGCGCTCATCCGGCATCAGGATAATAGGATTGGAGGATGACGATGAGGTCGTATCCGTGGAGGCGATTTCCAAGGAAGGCAACATAGTTGCTATATCAAACTCCGGCAAGGCTTCAGTCTTCACAACTTCGGAAGTCAGACCCACCGGGCGTGCCTCCAGAGGAGTCCGTGCCATGAGGCTGAAGAAAGGTGAATACATCATTACAGGATTTATCGCACAGGACGATGAAGAGGTTCTCACGGTCTCAGAGAATGGAATAGGGAAGCGCACACCAATTGCTGAATTCTCTGTCCATCACAGGGGATCATCCGGGATTCTGGTGTTCAAAAAATCAGACAGGACAGGAAACCTGGTTAAGGCAATACCGGTGAAACCAGAGGATGAGATAATGATAATAACCAGGAATGAGAAGACGATCAGGCTTAAGGTGAGTGGAATAAAGAGCCAGGCAAGGGTAACTTCTGGAGTGAAACTGATTGACACATCAGACGATGACAGAGTCATTGAAGTATCGAGGATTGAACCTGGTGACGAGGCCGAGGAAAATGCGGAGAAATAACGTATCTATCCATATAATTGGACTGGGAAGCGTGGGCCGGAATTTCCTGTCAATACTTGCCGAAGAGGGGAGGCTCATTTCGGAAAGAACTGGTACGGAGATAGTCATCGGTGGTGCATCCGACAGGACTGGGTCAGTTATTTTCAGCACACCTGTGGCTCCTGCTGATCTCTTGAAGGCAAAGCAAGCCGGTCATATACTGTCCCTTGGAAGGGAGGCATCGGTTACTGAAATGACTGAGAATGAAGGCGGAATTTTGGTGGATATGTCCTCGGCATCCCGTGACGGATCAAGGGAGCTGTCAATGTACCTGTCTGCCATGAAAAATGGCATGGATATAGTGACGGCAAACAAATCACCACTGGCCAATCACTGGAAAGAAATCATGGAACATGCTTCAACAGAGGAGAAAACAGTACTCTACGAAGCTACAGTTGCAGGCGGAGTGCCGCTGTTCTCACTACTTAACCGCTCATGCGGGCCTTCTACCGTAAATGAATTTCGCGGGATCGTCAGCCTTACTGCCAATTTTGTCCTGAAACAGATGAGAGAAGGAAAATCTTTCATGGATGCTGTTGCAGAAGCTCAGAAGAGAGGCATTGCTGAAACAAATTTCAGAGATGATACTGATGGTCTCGACGGAGCAAGAAAAACTGTTATTCTGGCAAACGCCTTATTCGGAAAAAACATGACATTGAAAGATATCAGAACGTCTGGTGTTTCAGAGAGCACGGATGTGAAAGGGATGGATAGATACAGACTCATCACAGAAATAACCAGGTCCGGAAAAGAGGTTCTTGCCTTTAGCGGCCTGCGTGGCCTGGATGATGGCGATTATCTTCTTTCACTGGGTGAAATGTCGCTTGGATATGAGACCAGCACTTCGAGAAATGGCAGGCTGAGAATCCAGAGTGTCAGTGATGGTCCCGGTGAAACCGCAGCTGCTGTCATGAATGATGTGATGATCCTGGCTAAGGAAAAATTTCAAGGAAAATGCTGAGATACCCTGTGGATTAAATGTTCAAAATAGATCGGCATGAAGTCCCAATTGGTATCAGGGCGCTTAAAACAGCCAATGTATATGAGATAACCGGGAAGAAGAGGGTCATTGTGGACACAGGAATGTCTGATGAATCTTATAAAGTACTCATGGAACAGGGACTGTCAATGGAAAACGTTGATTTCATTTTTCTCACGCACATGCACATAGATCATATAGGATCTGCCCACAGAATGCAGCAGGAGTTCGGCATACCAGTGGCAATGGGTGAGGAAGACATCAAACGGGTCAATTCAATAAAAGAGAGCCCTGAGGATTTCAGGGATTCTCTGCTTGAAATAATGAGGATGAACGGAACGCCGAATTCCATCACTGATCAGATGATCCAGCGGCACTTTGTCCTGGATCATCTTGATACGTACCTAAGAATTGAATTCGACACCCATCTGAAGGGGAATGAGGAGATCATTCCCGGAGTAAGAGCTCTTTTCAATCCCGGGCATTCCCCTGGTTCATTTTCTCTTTATATATCTGAATGCAGCTGCCTTTTTTCTGGAGACCACATACTTCCCGGAATTACCCCGAATATCAGTTTTTACGATGACAGCACAGATATGCTGGGTCTCTACCTTGAGAGCCTCAAGCACACAAAGACACTTGGTGCTAAAATGGTATATCCGGGGCATCGGTCTCCATTTGAAAACGCAAACAGCAGAATAGATCAACTCATCGCGCATCACAGTGCAAGGATGGAAGAAATTGCTGGAATTGCCAGCAGATGGATGACTGCCTATGAGGTTGCAGAATCCATGAAGTGGAGCAGGGAACGCAATCTGGTCAGCATGAATCTTATGGAAATGAATTTTGCAATAGGTGAAGCAATTTCTCATTTGATGCATATGGAAGCCCAGGGAATGCTGGAAAGGAAAGAGGAAAACGGTCTGTATCTTTACCGGGTGTCCTGACCCTTCTCATTCAGAAGAACCATAAAATTTCATAAACCATAAATCATTGTTCATCAATAACCAGGAGATTGTATAATGGGATTGAACGCCGTTGTGTATGCACCAAACACCCCTTCTCTAATAGGTGATCTGGGTGTGAATCACACCGCCACTGAGAAGGTACTTGAAGAGATCGGAAGGAAATACAGGGACAGGGTAAAAACAGTTATTGTTGTTTCGCCTCATTTTGTAACTTCCGGGGCGTTTGGGGTTGTGCTTCAGGATCCTCTGAAGCAGATTTTCGATTTTTCCGGATTCCCGAGAGAATTCTATGAAAAGAAATACGCGCCGCACGGTGATCCGGAGTTTGGTAAGTCCCTCATTCAAACCGGGAATTCTCTTGGGTTACAGATGGGCAGTGTAACGGACTGGGGGCTGGATCATGGAGCATGGTCTCCGTTATACCGAATCTTTCCTGAGGCAGATATCCCGGTTGTTCCAGTTTCAATATCGCCATCTCTTGGTCCAGAAAAACATGAAGTTCTGGGAAAAGCCATCAGGGAAGCATCTGATGGGCGGGAAATCATGCTGCTTGTCACAGGTTCAATTGTTCACAGACTTGATCTATGGTCAAAGGGCAGCGATCATGTTCCGGAAAATGCTCTGAAGTATCTTAATGAAACAACTGCACACATGATCAATGGGAGATGGCAGCAGATATGGCACATGCCCAGAGACCTGGCAAGATCAGCTTCTCCTGAAGGAGGCGAGTTACCGTTCAGGATACTTGCAGGTGCCATTGGGAATAATGCAAGAGGTAATGTGCTTGCAAGCGAAATGGAGTTCGGGGCTGCATCACTCACAACTATAGAATTCAACTTCTGATTGCTCGCACCATACAGCTGATCTGCAGTGTAAATAAATTGCCGGATGATCCTGGAACTGGAACAGGCAGACCTTGTTGAAAGGTTCCTGCTGACCATGATTAAGTACTAATTGTAAATTCACAACCATGATTGAGACTATTGGTGACAGGCGAGTTTTTCCAGTTGGCCTTGGCACGTATGGAATGGGTGGTTACCAGTCAAGAGCACCGGGTACAGACAGCAAGTATGTTTCGGCAATCCAATACGCCCTGGCAAAGGGTATAAATGTCATAGACACGGCCGAAATGTATGCATCCGGACACACTGAGGAAATTGTGGGAAAAGCCGTTTCAACAGTAAACAGAAGGGATGTTTTTATAATATCAAAAGTTTGGCCCACCCACCTCGAGCGGCGTGATTTACAGAATTCCCTGGAAGGCAGCCTGAAAAGACTCAACGTTGATTACATTGACCTCTATCTCATTCACTGGCCCAGTACAGAAGTTCCACTGGATGAATCTATAGGGGCGCTTATGGAGCTCAAGGATCAGGGCAAAATACGACAATTCGGAGTGAGCAACTTCGATGAGAATCTCATGGAAGATGCAATTACTTTCGCAGGAAAAGGTCAGATTATCGCAAATGAGATTGAGTACAATTACGGAAATCGAAAGGAAAAGAAAGATCTCATTGATTTCTGTAAAAAGCGCGGGGTAACGGTGATAGCTTATTCACCGCTGTCGCGGGGAAACTATGCCAGGTCTGAGAAAATAGAGAAAATGGCTAAAAAATACAGTAGATCCGAGCTTCAAATTGGACTCAGACTGGTGATGGAGGACGCACTACCCATACCAAAAGCTTCATCGCAAAGGCACATAGATGAGCTCTTTGACGCAGCGAGTATTGACATAAGCAGAGAGGACCTGAATTACCTCAGAGAATAGGATGTTCAATACTTCCATGCATTTTATATTTGAAAGATAATCCTGATTAGATGATCAGATTAAGGCATTTGGGATCCGTCTTATCCCTGTCCACGGAATATTCAATAAGAATTCTGTAAAATTTTAGGGAAATCCTTATCAACTTTCTGTCAATCACTTTATCCCAACTGAATATAAGGGGCTGTAGCTTAGCTAGGTAGAGCGCCTGGCTCATAACCAGGCGGTCATCGGTTCGAACCCGGTCAGCCCCAT